>NZ_JBSUGC010000018.1:0-79649 GCF_054065485.1 Vreelandella sp. 2A-K22
GCGGGCACGATCTTCGCCCTCACGATCCAATACCGATTCCAGGGAATCAATCCATTCCGTGGTTTCGATCGGATCGAGATCTTCTCTTGTCTCCAGACTCATAGAGGTCTCTCCGAATGACGATAAATGACAAAAATCCCCGCTACCCTGAAGGGCCTGGGGCGGCGGCGTGGCACTACACCACGCGCCAACATTCAGCCGGTGATTAAACGCCGGATAGGGGTTTTAGCTCTACATTCAACAAGCTACGTAACTATTGATGTAGTAAAGCTACACAATTCTCTTAGAAGTTAGCCTTTTGTATAGGCGAAGATACCTCAAAGTCGCCACGCTGCCAATTCCGTCGCAGCGGAAAAGCCTATCGAAAACAAACTATTGCACTGCAACATAAGCAATTCATAGAGCATTTGCCATTGCGACCAAATAGTCATCCGATGTAATTAAACTACCGTTTTATTGCGTTATTAGTGAAATACTTAGCACACGGGGAAAAACGTAATCGAACCGCTAACGCTCAACACGCGATGTCAGCAGTTGCTGGAAATACGCCCAATCAAACGCCGGACCAGGATCCGTTTTGCGCAGCGGCGCCACATGGGCATGGCTGGTAATACGACTGCTATCTAGCTGAGGGTTGCGCGCCATTAGCCACACCACTGCTTCCACCAGAGTGTCATACTGTGCTTTGCGATAGGGGGTAACGTCATCCCCTTCAAGTTCAATCCCCACCGAGAAATCGTTGAGCGCCTTTCGCCAGCTTAGCTGGCGAGCATCCCACCAGTTGGAGCGCCCAGCATGCCAAGCACGCTGATCTGTATCAACAAACTGCACGCACTCACCATCGCGACGGATAAGCAGGTGTGCGGAGACTCTTAAGTGGGCAATTTCGGCGAAAAATGGATGTTCGTCTACCGCCAATTGATTGGTAAATAGCGCTTCAATAGCATTACCACTAAACTGACCAGGCGGAAGACTGATCGCATGAATCACTAGCAACGACACCTCACCGGTGGGCCGAGGGTCACAGTTCGGTGAAACGACTTTACGCGCGCTTTCCCACCACCCGTCAAGGGGTTGTTTATTTTCCACTGGCAAGGGCTCCTTTACGTTAGCGCTTTCTTTCTCTGTTCTCTTTCACCGCTGTTTTTCACTACAATGCCCGTCATCGAAGACGACGTTCAGGGAATCCACGGCCATGCATTATCAATCCGCTCTTGCTGAAGAAATCCGCGCCAGCGCTGCTCGCTTGCTATCAGAAGACGTTGGCCCGGGTGATATTACCGCGCAATTGATCCCTGAACATCAGTGGGCCAGCGCCGACGTAATTACCCGTGAAGCCGCAGTGCTGTGTGGCGCACCCTGGGTAGATGAGCTGTTTCGCCGCTTGGATAGTCGGGTAAGTCTGACCTGGCACGCCGCTGACGGCGATAAGCTAGAGGCTGAGCAGTGTTTCTTAACCCTGGAAGGCCCCGCCCGTGTCCTGCTTACCGGCGAGCGAGCGGCGCTTAACGTATTGCAAACGCTGTCTGCCACCGCCACCGCCACCCGCGCATATGTCGACCTGATTGAAGGCACCGGCGTTCGCCTGCTTGATACGCGTAAAACGCTGCCCGGCATGCGCTTGGCGCAGAAATATGCGGTCACCTGCGGCGGCGGCCACAACCACCGCATTGGCCTATGGGACGCGTTTTTGATCAAAGAGAACCATATTGCCGCCTGTGGAGGCATTCAAGCGGCGGTTGCGCAAGCGCGCAAGTTAGCCAACGACCTGCCCGTGGAAGTCGAGGTAGAAACCTTTGAAGAGTTGGATCAGGCATTGGCCGCGGGAGCTGATATTGTCATGCTCGACAATTTCGCCATCGAAGACCTGCACGTTGCCGTGGAAATTAACGGCGGCCGAGCCACCCTGGAAGCTTCAGGCAATGTGGATGCTGCCACCCTGCGGGCAATTGCCGATACCGGTGTTGACTGTATATCGAGCGGCGCACTGACCAAGGACATCGCCTCGATCGATCTTTCCATGCGCATTACCCGCAGCTATAGCGTTTGATGATTAGGTTTCAACAGCATTAAGCGATTTGGAAAGTTTATAACGCAGCAGTCGCTCCCCGCTTCGCTCGACCCACTCCTCGCCGTGGTTTTTCCAACCACGGCGCAGCAGGCGCTCATAGAGCATTGAACTCGCCTCTATCTCGATTTGCCCCTTTCCCTGCTCAAGCAGCAGCCGTTCGGCATGTACCAGCAGCGTGGTACCGATACCGCGACCGGCTAATGAGGGCCATACGTAGAGTGTTTCAACCCGCCCAGCGACTAAATCCAACTCCAGGAACCCCACGCAGCGACCATCACAGGTAGCCACTAGGGTTGTGTAGAGCGCTTGGCGCACTCCCCATGCACTGCCTTCGCGGGGCAACGCATTGGCCCACGCACGCCGCTCATCCAGCGTGTAATGCGTGGCCGCTCCCTGCATAACAGCGTGATAAAACACTTCCGCTTGGTCGGCGGCATCCCGTGCTAGCGCCGCGCGATAGGTTATTCGCGTACTGGTTGGCGCTTGCTGCTCCTCGGTATTGGTCATGCGTCACCTCTGAGCTGTTCAGCTATCATTTGATCAAGACACATTCGATCACGCCCCATTTGGTCACGCTTAAGCCATTGGCCTGCTTTATACTACTTGGATCAATTCTACGCGAATCAACCCCAGCAGAAGGCAGTGTGATGGACGATGCCCCTAACAGCGAGCACTTTACGCTGACGCCCATTGGTCATGTGGTTAGCGACTACCCCGATAAATTCGGTATTCCCCGCCAGCCGGGGCTCGCCCCCGCGGCCGATGCCCGGCTTGTACTCACTGCGCCCTACAACGACCCACTCGCGGTGCGCGGTTTGGAAGACTTCAGCCACCTGTGGCTGAGCTTTATTTTTCATCAAAGCCCTGAGCGCTGGTCGCCGCTGGTAAGGCCGCCGCGCTTGGGGGGCAATAAAAAGGTGGGGGTTTTTGCCAGTCGCAGCACCCACCGCCCTAACCGCCTGGGGCTCTCACTGGTGAGATTAGTCGGTATCGACACCCAGCACGGCGTTACGCTGCAGCTCCAGGGCTGCGATTTAGTCAGCGGCACCCCAGTGATTGATATCAAACCCTACCTGCCCTGGGCCGAATCCGAGCCTAACGCACTGGCCGGTTTCGCCCCTGAAACACCGCCACTCATGGACGTCACCTTTCATCAAGCGGCACTGGATACGCTTGCTCAGCGCCACGACAGCGCCACACTGCTGGCATTAATTGAGCAGGTACTCAGCCAAGACCCCAGGCCCGCCTATAAACAAAAGGACAGGGATTCTGAGCGTCTTTACGGCGTACGTCTGCGCGACGTGGACGTTAAGTTTTGCCCTCGCCAAAATGGCGAAGCCACCACCTTGGAGGTGATGGCTATCGAACCTTACGCCGAGCAATAAATCTGACGCGCCGGCTTAAGCAGGAAAGGTAATGCCCAAACGGCGGCCAACTTCCTCATACGCCTCAATCACACCGCCCAACCCCTGACGGAAGCGGTCTTTATCGAGCTTCTCACGGGTGTTGGCGTCCCAAAGACGGCAACCATCCGGAGAGAACTCATCCCCCAGCACCACCTCGCCTTTGAATACACCAAACTCAAGTTTGTAATCCACCAGTAGCATATCGCCCTCAGCAAACAGCGCTTTGAGGATATGGTTAACCTTGAAGGTCAGCACCTTCATCTTGGCTAACTGCTCAGGCGTTGCCCAACCGAAAGTCTCCGCCAGCGACTCATTGATCATCGGGTCGCCCTTCTCGTCGTTCTTCAGAAACAACTCGAAGGTGGGTGGCGTCAGTGCAATCCCCTCTTCAACGCCGAGACGTTTTACCAACCCACCCGCAGCGATATTGCGCACCACACACTCCACCGGGATCATCTGCATCTTTTTGACCAGACTCTCAGTGTTGGAGAGCTGTTTTTCAAAGTGGGTGGGGATGCCCGCTTCCTGCAGCCGCTCCATAATGAAGGCGTTAAAGATGTTATTGACCATTCCCTTGCGGGCCAGCGACTCGACTTTTTTGCCATCGAAGGCGCTGGTGTCATCACGAAAATTGAGCACCAACAAATCCGGATCGTCGGTGGTGTACACAGATTTCGCCTTACCGGCGTAGAGTTCTTGGCGCTTTTCCATGGGGGCTCCGTAAGGGGTCAAGGATCAACAAATTAACGTAAATAGCCGGAGACACGCTCAAGCAGCTCGCGCTGATCATCGGCGCTGAATGCCCGCTCGCTGGCATTGATGGCACGCAGAATCGTCTGGTCGCCGTTAGGCTGCAGGGCAAGACGAATCTGCTGGGACATTTTGCGCACATCCGGGCTGAAGACGATTTGCAACGGGTTGCGGTTGCGCTCGGTTTCAGTCATGTACTCAACCATAAACTCATGACTGGCAGGGTCGACGGCCAGCAAATCACGCTGACCTTCCTGAGCAAAATCCAGCTCAAGATAGTGGTTCAACTCTGCCCATACCCGATCGACCGGCTGCGGGATCACCACTTCCCACTCGTCGTCCTGCTGGCGGATTTGCAGCGTTTGCTCACCGGTGAGGCGCTGAGCGGTCCAGGAAGAAGAGACACTGGCAGATGCACTGCGCGCGCTTAAATGGCTCTCTAACGCATCGAGGCAGCTCGCCATGGTTTGCCCGCCGCGTTCGCAGCGAACTTCGCTACTGCCTGCGCGTAGTGCACTTTGCAGGCGAATTTCCGCCTGGGGCGTGACGATAACGCCCTGAGAAGCACTGCTCTGCAGCACCTCCAACTGACGACTACGTACAAACTCTTCCAACTGCGGCCAGACCGTACCGGTGTCGGCGGCCACTACTAGCCAGGTTTGATCGCCCACTTCGCGACGCTCGACATACTCAGGTTCCATCCCACTGCCAATCGCCAATGACTGTGGCGGGCGAATCTCTGCTGCTTCGTCAAGCCGTGCACCTTGGGTGGCGGCTTGAGGAACCGGCAGCGCATCGCGATAGCGCTGGGTGTTGCGGGTCTCTGGCAGCACCAAAGGCGGCGCTGGAGCGGCCTCGGTGTAATCCAAATTACGGTCGTGGTAAAAACCATCCCGCGCACAACCAGAAAGCGCGACAGCCGCTGCGAGTGCCAGCGGAACCCATTTAAGCGCACGTATTTCAAGCACAGAGCTCATCAAGCCACCTTAAGTCAACAATTCGGGTACCCAGCTCAACGGTAAGCGAGCTGGGTAGCAAAGGGTATTGCGTCGGACTACTCCTCTACGACACCCGCCAACTGCAGCGCTTCGCTCACCGTGGCGTGGTACTTTTCCGACAGCCAGGTTAGCGGTAAGCGAATACCCGCATCCGCGTACCCCATACGGTTCAGCGCCCACTTCACTGGAATAGGGTTCGACTCTATACCCAGGTTGGTATGCAGCGGCATCAAAAGCGTATTAATCTGGTGCGCCTTATCGGAGTCGCCGGCCACCGCTGCCGAGCAAAGCTCATGCATCGCCCGGGGGGCAACGTTGGCGGTGACGGAGATATCCCCATGACCACCCATCAACATAAAGTCGCAGGCGGTCGCATCATCACCGGAGTAGAGCATAAAACCACTGCCCTTCAGGCGAGTGATTAGATCTTCCGCACGCTCCAGGTTCCCCGTGGCGTCTTTTAAACCGATAATATTATCGACTTCGGCCAGGCGTAACACGGTCTCGTTGTAGATATCCGAGCAGGTGCGACCAGGCACATTGTAAAGAATAACCGGCAGGTCGCTGGCCTCGGCTGTGGCCTTGAAGTGCTGAAACAGGCCTTCCTGAGTAGGCTTGTTGTAGTAGGGAGCCACCGTCAGACAGTAATCTGCCCCCACCTCTTTCGCGTAGCGGGTCAACTCCACTGCTTCGGTGGTGTTGTTCGAGCCGGTACCGGCTATAACCGGTATACGGCCATTGACCTCTTCCACCACGCTGCGAATCACGTCAAAGTGCTCCGCAAACGACATGGTAGTCGGTTCGCCCGTGGTGCCAGCGGCGACAATGGCATCGGTGCCATTTTCGAGATGGAAGTTCACCAGACGACGAAGCGCCTCCCAGTCGATGTCGCCATTGACCTTCATAGGCGTCGCCAGGGCGACGATGCTGCCTGTGATCATCCGTTTATTCCTCACCAGCCAAATTGTGATATCAACTATCTGTGTTTTTGAATACGAGAGTTTTTTTCAAAACCGAGCGCGATCACGCTATTTTGCATCAAGCGCCGACACCGCACAGAGGCCAAATGGTACTCAGGCGATTCGAGCCTGTACAGCGTAAAGCGGTGTGAGTTTGTCGTCACCCTGTTTTGAGCTTTGACAACGGCCGCTGGCTTACGTGTAATCACGCGTAACAAGCAATATTAACACCCACCCTTAAAAGGATGCCTTATGCCTGTTGAAATTGGTCAACCCGTTGCTGACTTCTCCGCCACTGCCACGGGTGATACCACCGTGACACTGTCGGAAATGCGTGGCAAACAAGTGGTCATATACTTTTATCCCAAAGCCAGTACACCTGGCTGCACCACCGAGGGCGGTGACTTCCGTGACCGCAAACCCGCCTTCGATGCCGCTAATACGGTCATTCTTGGTGTTTCTCGAGATGGCTTGCGCGCCCAGGAGAATTTTAAGGCCAAACAGGATTTTAATTTCGACCTTATTTCAGATAAAGACGAAAACATCTGCACGCTATTTGATGTTATCAAGCTCAAGAAAATGTACGGCAAGGAGCACCTGGGCATCGAACGCAGCACCTTCCTGATTGATAAGGAGGGCAAGCTAGCCAACGAATGGCGCGGCGTTAAAGTACCTGGCCACGCGGAAGAAGTACTTGCTGCGGCTGAAAAGCTGAACGCTTCCAACTAACTCAACCAGGGCTCTATTTCAGTTCAGCCCACTGCCCGTACTGATTCACTTGCGCGGGCAGTGGGTGAGCGCTATTCGGCTTCCTGGCTAGCCGTGGCTGGTATACTCCGACGCTCCTCCCGCTCATGCATGCTACGTGGCCAGGCGTAAATCAATGCCTTGAGCAGTGTTGCCAAGGGAATCGCAAAGAAGATCCCCCAGAAGCCCCAAATCCCACCGAAGAACAGTACCGCCACAATAATCGAAACCGGATGAATATTATTGGTCTCAGAGAACAATACCGGTGCCAATACGTTGCCATCCAGGGCTTGAATCACGCCATAAGCCACCAGCACATAGACAAAATCTTCACTAAGACCAAAATAGAACCCCGCTACCGCGGCGACCGGTAGTGTAGCCACCGCAGCGCCGATATAAGGCACTAACACAGAAAGGCCGACCAACACCGCTAGCAGCGCTGTATACGGTAAGCCAAAGAACGCAAAGGTAAAGAACGCCACGGTGCCAACGATGATGATTTCAATAAATTTGCCGCGGATATAGTTGGCAATCTGATCGTCCATTTCGCGCCAAATACGCGATAGCAGCGTACGCTTTTGGGGCAGCAGCGAAAGAATAAAACCGACCAACACGTCGCGATCCTTGAGCATAAAGAACACCAGGATCGGCACCAGTACTAGGTAGATAATCAGCGACATAATATTGCCGAGCGAAGCCAGCGAAAGCGTTAAGGCGCGCTGGCCTAGCTGGCTAATCTCGCGGCTCGCCACGCCTATCCAGCTTTGCATCTGATCCGGCGTAATAATATTCGGATAGCGCGCCTGCAGTTCATCCAACCAGCCCTGGCCACTGGCGAACATCCGCGGTGTCTCTTGCACCAGCCCCACTAGCTGATTCCAGATCAACGGCATCAGAATAAACGCCAGGGTGAGCAGCACGCTGATAAAGGCCAAAAAGACCAGAATGACCGCTAGTAGGTGCGGTACCCCTCGCCGGGTAAACGCACTCACTACACCTTGCAAAAGAAACGCAATCACCAGTGCAGTAAAAAACGGCGCCAGCATGCGTCCAAACCAGATAATCGCGGCAAAGCCCGCCACCAGTACTATCAGCAGGATCAGCGCCTCCTCATCCGAGAAATAGCGTTCAACCCAGCTTTTTAAAATCGTGCGCAGGGTCATGAGTGCGCATCCCCAGCTTTTCTAATCCAATAAACATACACCTCGTCGCGCTGCTCACGACCTTCCAGCGTATGTGCACTTTGGTCGGTAAACGACGCCATATCACGCCACGAACCCGCATCGGTGGAACGCACTTCCAGTAACTGACCAGCCGCCAAACCTGCCAAGGCCTGCTTAGCCTTCAGCAAAGGCAGCGGGCAATGCAGCCCGCAAGCGTCAAGCACCGTGTCGGGTTGAAAGCCCTCGGATTGCTCAGACATATACACTCCCTCAAAATGACCTGCATACTCACGGCATTGTTACATAAACTATCTTTTTAGCGATTGATTTCACTAGGCAGTCGATTTAACGGCACTTCCCTGTGTTTATCAATGTCACACTCTTCACCAATGCCATACCCTGACCACTGTACTTATTCATTATTTATGAGGATGCCATGCCAACCCTTCGTATCGCTTACCCAGGCTGGATATGTGCGTTTGCTTGTGCCTGTGGCAGCCTACTGTTTAGCCCACCAAGCATTGCCTCCAGCGATTACGGCTTGCCGAGCTTAGGGGCGGCGTCTACCTCTGTCAGCAACGAAGAGTACCGCTTGGGCCGCGCCTGGTTGCGCCAGTTTCGTGCCCAAGCCCCCCAGTGGCAAGACCCCATAACCAATGATTATTTGCAAAGCCTGATTGCCCGGCTGGCCCCGCATAGTGATATTAACGGTCTGCGCACGATCACCGTCATGGTCGATAACGCTTCATTGAACGCCTTTGCCGTCCCTGGCGGCGTAGTAGGGATCAATTCAGGACTTTTCGCGTTTGCCGAAGATGAAGGCGCTTTTGTCTCGGTGCTAGCTCACGAACTGGGCCACCTCTCTCAACGCCACTATGCCCGAGGCAGTGCCCGCGCGGCTCAGACCCAACTGCCCGCCATGGCAGCCATGCTGGCGGGTATGCTGATTGCCGCCAGTGGCGGCGGCGACGCTGGAATGGCGGCCGCCATGGGCTCACAGGCGGCGCTGATCCAGGATCAGCTCAGCTACTCACGGCTGTTTGAGCAGGAAGCCGACAATATCGGTCTTCAGGCCATGGCCGATGCGGGCTATGACCCCGAGGCAATGGTGCGCATGTTCTCGGCCATGCAGCGTATGGCGCGCCTTCAGGGCGATACACCCCCCGAGTTCCTGCTGACCCACCCGGTCACCGACAATCGTTTAAGCGCCGCACAAGCCCGCGCTGCCCAGCTCAATGTTGCCGATGCATATACCAGCGACACCCTCTACGACATGATGCGCGCCCGGGCGCTGCTAAGCATTTACACTAATACGCCGCAGCAAGCTGCTTCGCGCCTTGCTCAGGAAGGCGCCGAACAAGCCGCTCAGGACTACTTAGCGGCACTGATCGATGCTCGCAACGGCCAAACCGATAGCGCCCTGGAGCAACTGGATAGGCTTGCCAACGAGCATCCCGACTTTGCCATGCTGCCCGCCTCTTCGGCTAGCGTCGCCCTGGAAGCTGGCCGCTACGATCAGGCCATTCAGCGCAGTCAGCAATTGCTACGTTTTATGCCCAACTACCTACCTGCCCAACTGATCTTGGCCGAAGCACAGCTGCAGCGCGACCCGCAGGCGGCCTATGACCTGCTGCGCGACATCACTTCCCAAAACCTGGAAAACCCGCAGGTCTTTAACCTGCTGGCCGAAGCCGCCGGGCGCAGTGGGCATGATAGCTGGGGGCACTTAGCCCGCGCAGAGTATCTTCAACTGACCGGCCGCGTCGATCGCGGCATTCGCCAACTTTCTATCGCTCGGGATGCTGCTGAGCGGGAAAATGATCAGCAGGCGCTGGCAAGAATCGAGCAGCGCCGCGAGGACTTCATTGAGTATCGCGAAGCGCTGGATGATTTTAACTAAACCTGTGTCATTGCAAGGAGCGCAGCGACGCGGCAATCTCAACCTGCGGTGGCAGTCACCCCGAGATTGCTTCACTTCGTTCGCAATGACACACCACATGTCATTGCTAGGAGCGCAGCGACGCGGCAATCTCAGCCAGCGGTGGCAGTACCCCCGAGATTGCTTCACTTCGTTCGCAATGACACACCACATGTCATTGCGAGGAGCGCAGCGACGCGGCAATCTTAACCAGCGGTGGCAGTCACCCCGAGATTGCTTCACTTTGTTCGCAATGACATTCGGTTAATCTTTTCTCGCTAAGCATTGAAGTTAAGCATGCGCTCAAGGGGCTTTAAAGCCTGCAGACGCAGCGCTTCATCCACCTGAATTTCTCCACTTCCCTCACGCAACGCACCGGCTAGATTATCCAGCGCGTTCATGGCCATCCAGGGGCAGTGTGCACAGCTACGACAAGTGGCGCCGTTGCCTGCCGTCGGCGCTTCAAACAGCGTTTTATCCGGCACTGCCTGCTGCATCTTGAAGAAGATGCCACGATCAGTTGCCACGATCAGCTTATCGTTGGGCAGCTCTTTCGCGGCCTTGATCAACTGCGAGGTGGAGCCTGCCACGTCCGCCAGCTTCACTACTGGCTCAGGCGATTCGGGATGCACCAGTACTGCGGCATCTGGATAGATGCGCTTCAGATCTTCAACGCCCTTGGCCTTAAACTCTTCATGAACGATACAGGCGCCGTCCCACATCAGCATATCGGCGCCGGTTTTGTTCTGGATATAGCCGCCCAAATGCTTATCGGGCGCCCAGAGAATTTTCTCGCCTTTGGCCTGCAGGTGCTCAATCACCTCGACTGCAATCGACGAAGTCACCACCCAGTCTGCCCGCGCCTTAACGGCTGCAGAGGTGTTGGCATACACCACTACGGTGCGGTCAGGATGGGCATCACAGAAGGCGCTGAACTCATCGGCGGGGCAGCCAATATCCAGCGAGCAGGTGGCTTCCAAGGTGGGCATCAGCACGCGTTTTTCAGGCGAAAGGATCTTGGCGGTTTCGCCCATAAAGCGGACACCGGCGACGACCAGCGTGGTGGCTTCGTGGCGAGCACCAAAGCGTGCCATCTCCAGCGAGTCAGCGACACAGCCACCGGTCTCTTCCGCCAGTTGCTGAATGGCATCATCGGTGTAGTAGTGTGCGACCAAAACGGCGTTATGGGCCTTCAACAGTCGTTTGATCTCTTCAACCCGTGCCTGATCTTCCGCCGGAATGCGGGTCGGGCAGTAGGCTGTGGGTAGCGGGGCCTCAAGCTTCGCTTGAGTAGTCATAATAGTCATTGTGTCTACCACTGTGACGAACAGGGAATCCCCCTGTTAAACACTGGGCTACGGCGCAGTGCGTCTTGCACATGCACCGCTCGTTGGAGCGATGAGCCGCTGCGTCTCTCGCGATGGCCATCGCTTAAAATCTATTCTAGACAGATTTATTCTAAACCATTTTGGCGGGAAATAGCGTTTGACTGCAAACAGATTGTCACACATAGAGTTCTTTCTAGACACATAGCAAAACGCCCCTGGCAGCTAAACTGCCAGGGGCGTTGAATTTGGTGGGTCGTGCAGGATTCGAACCTGCGACCAATTGATTAAAAGTCAACTGCTCTACCAACTGAGCTAACGACCCAAACTTGCTGTGCTGATCACTTTCCAGCGTTACTACACATACTGTTACTACACATACTTTAAACGTTCACCACTGCATTCAAACTGACTTTATTCAAACTGATCAGTCGTTTGAATGGTGGGTCGTGCAGGATTCGAACCTGCGACCAATTGATTAAAAGTCAACTGCTCTACCAACTGAGCTAACGACCCGCCTGAACGGATGCATATCCTACGCTTACACCTTATTGATAGCAAGCGTTTTTTCGCTTTCACTCTACAATAATGAACCATTTGCGTGCCCGCTGGCGTCACTCAATGCTGACAGGCACGCTTATCAGCCTAACCGCTAACGACTGAGCACCAAGAGGTTCAACGGGCTCTGCAAGCCGCGCTTAGCGAGCCTTGCTTTTCGGTTTGCGCAGTGCCTGTACCGGCTTACGCTTGTGCTTATCGCGGTTCCAGCGATTCTTCTCATCCGGTGTCAACGCGGGCACTTTACGTGTTTCCAAGTTAGCCAGCGTGGCTAAGTCATCCACCTCATCCTGGGTAAGTTCGACCCATTCGCCGGCTTTCGCCCGCTTATCGAGGAAGATATTGCCGTAGCGCACGCGTTTAAGACGACTAACCGTCAGCGCCTGGGATTCCCAAAGACGACGCACTTCACGGTTGCGCCCTTCGAGAATCACCACGTGGAACCAGGTGTTGATGCCTTCGCCACCAAACTCCTGAACATCGGTAAAGCGCGCCGGGCCATCTTCAAGCATGACCCCATCGACCATGGCCAGGATATGCTCGCGCTTCACTTCACCCATCACGCGAACCGCGTACTCGCGCTCCACCTGGGTAGAGGGGTGCATCAAACGGTTGGCCAGCTCACCGTCGGTAGTGAACAGCAGCAAACCACTGGTGTTGATATCCAGGCGACCGATCGCAATCCAACGTTCGCCTTTCAGGCGCGGCAAGCGGTCAAACACCGTGCGGCGACCTTCTGGATCCTTACGGGTGCATAGCTCGCCTTCCGGCTTGTTATACATAATCACCCGGCGTGGCACTTCTTCTTCTGGGCGCAATGCCACCGGACGGTCATCAAAACTGACTTTATCCCGCGCTTCAACGCGGTCGCCCAGCTTAGCCACCTGGCTATTCACTTTAACACGGCCGGCGGAAATCGCCGTTTCCATCTCACGACGCGAGCCAAGGCCTGCACGGGCCAAGACTTTTTGCAGCTTTTCGCTGGTGGGGGGCGTGGTGTTATTACTCTGACTCATGGTCGTCTGACCTCACATCGGTAGTCTCCGTGCTTTCGCGCTCATCTTGTTGGCGCTTGGCACGTGCCGCGAGCCGAGCCTGTAGGTCGGCAAAACTCAGCGGCTGGGTTAACGCCGTCTCGGCGTGCGTGTCGGCTATCTCAGCCGAGGTTATCTGTTCTTTCTGAGGTGGCGCATCCTGCACCGTTTTGATCGTTTCGTCCAGTGCTTCATGGTCTGTACCGGGGCCATTTTCTTCCTGAATGTCAGTATCCATCGTCATCCCCGGTTCTTCAGATATCTCGTTTTCATCCCAGCTTGCCAGGGTGTGCATGGGCGGCAATGCATCGAGGGTTTTTAACCCAAAATCGTCTAAAAAGCTGCGTGTGGTGGCGTATACCGCTGGTCGGCCAGGCACATCACGATGACCGACCACCCGAATCCAGCCGCGCTCAGCCAAGGTGCGCATAATGGAACTACTCACGCTGACACCGCGCACTTCCTCAATGTCCCCACGAGTAACCGGCTGCCGATAGGCAATTAATGCCAGTGTCTCCAGCAGCGCCCGCGAGTAGCGCTGGGGGCGTTCATCCCATAACCGCGACACCCACTGGGAAAGCCGCGGACGAATGCGCAGTTGGTAGCCTGAGACCGTTTCCAGGAGCTCCAGTGCACCGCCAGAATGTCGCTGCTGCAAACGTTCCAGGACGTCACGAAGCTCTTTGCGCGGGGGGCATTCGCCCTCAAGAAAGAGTGTCTCCAACCGCTCAAGGGGCAAGGGTTCGCCAGCGGCCAGCAGTGCGGCTTCAACAATATCATCTAAAACAATGTCATCTAACGCGGTGACGGTGTTACTCATGGCTCCTCCTCGTCAGGTTCAAAAGCGGACTCGCCATAGGCATCATCTTCTATCTCGCCCTCATCAAAAGCGCTCTCCTCGCCGTCAGCAAGGGCAGCGCGTCGCGCGCGCACGTGAATTGGCGACAGCGGCGCATTTTGGACAATTTCAATCATGGCTTCTTTGGCCAGCTCAAGAATCGCCATAAACGTGACCACCACGCCTGCGCGCCCCTCCTCTAAAGTAAATAGCGCTTCAAAGGGGGTATAGCGCTGATGGGCGTCGTCGTAACTTAGCTGCTCCATGATCTTGAGCATGCGCTCGCGGGTAGAGAGAACCTCGCGGCTGATCTGGTGGGCCTGCACCAGCTCGGCACGCTTGAGGATATCGGAGAGCGCGCTGAGCAATTCATCCAATTCCACCTCGGGGTGAATCACACGGGATTCCAGTGGCGGTAAGCCCGCCTGCACGCTGAACCAGTCACGCCCCATACGCGGTAATGTGTCCAGCGTCTCTGCTGCCTCTTTAAGGCGTTCGTACTCTTGCAGACGGCGGATAAGCTCAGCGCGGGGATCCTCCTCGTCATCGCCCTCAGCCTTCGGCGGGCGGGGCAACAAAGTGCGCGACTTGATCTCAGCCAGCATAGCGGCCATCAACAGGTATTCCCCCGCCAGCTCGATCTCCATGGCCTTCATCAGCTCCACGTACTCGATGTACTGGTGGGTGATGGTCGCCACGTTGATGGTCAGAATATCCAGGTTTTGGCGGCGAATCAGATAGAGCAGCAGATCCAGCGGGCCTTCAAAGGTCTCTAAAAAGACACGCAGTGCTTCCGGGGGAATATACAAATCCTCCGGCATTTGCGTAATCGGCTCATTAAACAGACGCCCAAGCGAAGCTGCCACTGGCTCGGTGGGTTCGGAATCAGGGCTTGCTAAATCAACAGTAACGCTTGGCGTCTCGCTCACGCGGGTCGGCTCTCTTGGAAAATGGAAATCGGCACAAGCGAACAGTTTAGCAAAGTCGTTAGCATTCGCGTTGCTCTATTAGAGAGTAAGCACAAGCGTACTACCCCGCCTCCACCGCTTTGCGGTAGCGGCCAGTATAGTCAAACAGCTTGTCACGGATTTGGAAATGGCGCCCCACTTTGCGGCCTACGACAAAATCCGGGTGGCGTAGGCGGCGCTGTTCGGCGACGACGTCCTCGGCGCTTAGCGGCTGCCATTTACCTCCCGGTGCGCGCAGATGGTAGCGCAGAAAGGCGGCATAAAAAGCGCGCCGTTGAGCGGGGGTTTCCAGCGCGTACCACTCGGAAAGATGGGTGCCATCTTCGTCATGATAGGTGACTTTTAAGCGCGGCAGGCCACGGCCGTTAGTGGTCGCTTCCAGCTGCATACCGCTTACCCGCAATACCTTGGCGTCTTTCAGCTTTAGGGCGTCCTTGAGTTTATCATCCGCGTCCACCAGTAGTTTTTCGCAGCCGTGGCAGCGGCGGGCGGCAATATCATTCTCGGCGCCACACTCCTCGCAAACTTTAAAACGGAACCGAAACTCACACTGGCGCCGTTTTCCTTCATCATCTTCAATTAGCCCCTGACAGCGGCGGCCAAAGTGCTCAATCACTAAATCACCGTCGCGCTTACCCCAGTAAAGATTGGCATGACCGCAGTCGGGGCACTCTATCTGAACCGGTTCGCTGTCACTATCGGGCTTCGGCTCCCCCACTTCCGGCGCGAAGATATCCCAGGGGTTGCCGGCATAATCCAGAATCAGGCAGTCGCTCTTGCCCGGCGACAGGCGCAGCCCTCTGCCCACCATCTGCTGGTAGAGGCTCACCGATTCGGTAGGCCGCAAAATAGCGATCAAATCCACGTGGGGAGCATCGAAACCGGTGGTCAGCACCGCGACGTTCACCAGGTATTTTAGTTTCCGCGCTTTAAAAGCATCGATCAGCGCAGTGCGCTCTTGGGAAGGTGTTGCACCGGTAATTAAAGCCGCCTCTGCTCGAGGTAAATAACCGATAATTTCTTCAGCGTGGGCCACGGTGGCGGCAAAAATCATCACGCCCTGGCGATCAACCGCACGTTCGACGATTTGCCCGATAATGCCCGGCGTCGCTCGACTGCCCGCCACCACGCGATTCAGCTCTTCCTCTTGGAACAGACCGTTTGAAGAGGGTTTGAGTGCGGAGAAGTCATAGCCCTCAATCGCCATATCCAGGCGCTTGGGCGCAGCCAGATAGCCCTGCTTCACCATCAGACGCAGCGGCTGCTCGAAGACGCAGTCACGAAAAAAACTCTCTTCACTGCCCCGCACCATGCCGTGATGGTGGCGGTAATAAATAAACCCCTGCCCCAAACGGTACGGCGTCGCGGTGAGGCCGAGTATTTTAAGCTGTGGATTGTGCTGGCGCAGGTGCTCAATCACCTGACGATAGCTAGCGTCTTCGTTGAGTGATACACGATGGCTCTCGTCGATGACCAGCAAGGTAAAATTAGCGTCGTTAAAGCTCTCCAGGTTACGCACCACCGACTGCACCGAGCCAAATACCACTTGGCGACTCGCCTCTTTGCGCTTTAAACCGGCGCTAAAAATATCCGCCTCAAGCCCATAAGCCTGGTACTTGGCATGGTTCTGCTCCACCAGCTCACGCACATGGGCCAGCACCAATACCCGCCCACGGGCCAAGCGCGCTAGCTCAGCTATCACCAGGGATTTACCACTGCCCGTGGGCAGCACCACCAGCGCAGGCTCGCTTGAGGCTCGGAAATGGCCAACCACGCGCTTGACCGCTTCCTGCTGATAAGGGCGAAGCTGGGGCGTTGGTGAGTTAGCTAGTGAGGAGCTAGGTATCGACAAATTAATTAGCCCGCTATTGAACTATTACGACTTTCGTCGCGTCGTAGTAGTGATGGTTTAAATAATCCCAGAAATCGCAACGTTTATCAGCGAGAAGATACTAGTGAGGTGAGCAATGACAACCAACCATTTCAGCCCAGAGTGCCCGGAATGCAGCAGTCGTTTAAAACGCCTTCCCGCCACGCGGCGTGGTAAAGCCCATGTGTTCTGCATGGATTGCGGACATGATTTTGGGCGCTTCGAATACCTCGTTGAGCGCTACCGGTTAGAGCTTGAAACGCTGGAGGCCAAACTAGGATTGCCACCCGAAGGAGCTGATAAAACACCGGCTAGCGCTCCCGAGCGGCACTCTTAATAACTGTTGTCACGACTCGCGTAACTGTTAACGGCGGAAAAAAATCCGCCGTTAACATGGGCGCTATGCCCAACGCACTATCTGGAGCATTACTGGAATCAGTTGAGCCAAACCCGAGCGTTGCGGAATAGTCGCAGCCAGGCGCCATCTTCAGTCCACTCTGCCGGGCGCCAGGAGTTGGTAACCGCCCGAGCAACGCGCTCAGGGTGGGGCATCATAATGGTCACCCGGCCATCCGGCGTGGTCAGACCGGTAATGCCCGCCGGTGAGCCGTTGGGATTTGCCGGGTAGCGCGTGGTCGCCTGGCCGTAGTTATCGATATAGCGCAGAGCAATTTGGTTGCTCGATTGCATGCTGCGCAGATGAGCGCTGTCTCGGAACTCCGCCTGCCCTTCACCATGAGCAACGGCGATGGGCAGTTTTGAGCCCTCCATACCGGCGAGCAGAATCGAGGGGCTCTTTTCAACCCGCACCATGGAAACGCGGGCCTCAAATTGCTCGGACTCATTGCGCACAAAGGTCGGCCAGTTTTCAGCGCCAGGAATCAGCGATTTCAACTGCGAGAGCATTTGGCAACCGTTACATACGCCCAGCGAGAAACTATCGTCGCGGGCGAAGAACGCCGCAAACTGCTCCTGGGCGCGCTCATTAAACAGCACCGACTTGGCCCAGCCACCGCCAGCACCAAGCACGTCGCCGTAGGAGAAGCCACCGCAGGCCACAAGCCCTTTGAACTCTTCCAGCGAAACACGCCCCGCCAGGATGTCGCTCATATGCACATCCACCGCCTCAAACCCGGCCTTATCGAAAGCCCAGGCCATTTCTACCTGGCCATTGACGCCCTGTTCACGCAGCACCGCCATGGCAGGCTTAGCTGTGTTGACATAAGGCGCGCTGATATCTTCATTAATATCAAAGGTGGGCGTGGCAGATAGCCCCGGGTCGCGGCCATCGAGCAGATTGTCGTATTCGTTCTTGGCGCATTCGGGGTTGTCGCGCAGCGCCTGCATACGGTAACTGGTTTCTGTCCAGGTACGCTGGGTAAGCTGACGAGTGGTTTCCAGCAAAGGCTCTTCAAACAGCGTGACGCGCACCTGGTCATCGTAACGCGGGCGGGCGATGACGCCACAGGTTTCGATACCCGCCACGGCAAACTGCGCCAGCACTTCTTCAGTGTGTTCACGATTGACCTGAATCACGGCACCCAGCTCTTCCGAGAACAGCGCGTTCAACGCCTCCACTGGCTCGTCGATCATCCAGTCGAGCTTGATCTCAAGCCCGGCGTGGGCAGCAAAGGCCATTTCCAGCAGCGTGACCAGCAGGCCACCATCGCTACGATCGTGATACGCCAGCAGCTTGCCGTCGCGGTTCAGGCCTTGAATGACTTCGAAGAACGCTTTGATATCTTCCGGGTCGTCCACATCGGGGCAGTCATTGCCCACCTGGCCATACACCTGCGCCAAAGCGGAGCCGCCCAACCGATTCTGACCGTTGCCCAGGTCGACCAAAATCAAATCCGACTCGTCTTGATCCAGATTGATCTGCGGCGTGAGCGTCGCCAGGGCGTTGGTCACCGGAGCAAAACCGGTCACCACTAGTGAAAGGGGCGACGTCACGCTCTTCTCTTCGTATTCGCCCTGCTCGTTCTCATCCTGCCAAGCGGTACGCATCGACATCGAATCTTTGCCCACCGGAATCGCAATGCCCAGCGCCGGACACATTTCCATACCTACCGCATAAACCGCATCGTAAAGCGCCTGATTTTCACCTGGGTGATCCGCCGCGCTCATCCAGTTAGCGGAGAGCTTGATATCGCTCAGTTTGGCAATCGGTGCTGCCGCCAAATTGGTAATCGCTTCGGCCACCGCTAAGCGAGCGCTAGCAGCAGGGTTGATCAAGGCTACCGGGGGACGTTCCCCCATGGCCATGGCTTCACCGGTGTGGGTATCAAAGCTTGCCGTGGTCACCGCTACATCGGCTACCGGCACTTGCCAGGGGCCGACCATTTGGTCGCGAGCCACCTGGCCGGTGATCGAGCGGTCACCAATGGTGATCAGGAAGCTTTTGGAGGCCACGGTAGGTAAGCGCAGTACGCGATCAAGTGCTTCGCGCAGGTCAAGATTATCCAGCATCATGCCGGAGAGCTCCGGATTGCGACGCTCAAATTCGCGCTGCATCTTGGGTGCTTTGCCGAATAGCACGCTCATCGGTAGGTCAACCGGCTTACTCTCAAAATGGCCGTCGCGCACTTCAAGATGGTGCTCTTCCAAGGCTTCGCCGACTACCGCATAGGGGCAGCGCTCGCGCTTGCACAGGGCATCAAATGTATCCAAATCCTCTGGTGCAACCGCAAGCACGTAACGCTCCTGGGCCTCATTACACCAAATCTCCAGCGGGCTCATACCCGGCTCGGCGTTGGGCACCGCGCGCAGATCAAAACGACCACCACGGTTGCCATCTTTTACTAGCTCGGGCAACGCATTGGAGAGCCCACCCGCGCCAACATCGTGGATAAAGCGAATCGGGTTGTGATCCCCCAGCGCCCAGCAGCGGTCGATCACCTCTTGAGCACGGCGCTCAATCTCAGGGTTTTCACGCTGCACCGAAGCGAAATCCAAATCGGCACTGGAAGTGCCGGAGGCCATGCTGGAGGCTGCACCGCCGCCCAGGCCAATCAACATCGCCGGGCCACCCATCACAATCAGCTTGCCGCCGACAGGGATATCACCCTTCTGAACATGGTGGGCACGGATATTGCCATAACCACCGGCGAGCATAATCGGCTTATGGAAACCGCGCCGCTCGATACCGCCGTCGTTAAGTGACTCCTGCTCGTAGGTGCGGAAATAGCCGGTTAGATTGGGGCGGCCAAATTCATTGTTGAACGCGGCGCCCCCAATGGGGCCCTCGAGCATAATATTGAGCGCCGACTCCATACGCCCTGGCTTGCCGTAATCAAAGGCTTCCCAGGGCTGTACGAATTCTGGAATGCGCAGGTTGGAAACCGTAAAACCTGAAAGACCCGCTTTGGGCTTGCCCCCAATGCCGGTAGCACCTTCGTCACGGATTTCTCCACCGGAGCCGGTCGCCGCGCCTGGGAAAGGGGCAATCGCGGTGGGGTGGTTATGGGTCTCTACCTTCATCAGGATATGAATGGGTTCCTGATGAGTGGCGTAGAGTGCACGCTCGTCGTCAACGCCTGTCAGCGGCGTGGCAAAGAAGCGACCAGCCTGACTGCCCTTGATCACAGCGGCATTGTCGCTGTAAGCCGAGAGAACATTGTCCGGCGACGACGCAAAGGTATTCTTGATCATCTTAAACAGCGAGTGGCTCTGCAGCTCGCCGTCGATCATCCAATCGGCGTTGAAGATTTTGTGACGGCAGTGCTCAGAGTTGGCCTGAGCAAACATCATCAGCTCAACGTCGCTGGGGTTACGCCCCAACTCATTGAAAGCATCGACAAGATAGTCGATTTCATCTTCTGCCAGCGCCAGCCCCAGCGCCTGGTTGGCCGTTGCCAACGCATCCCGGCCACCCTCAAGAATATCCACACTGCCCAGCGGTGCCGGGTCGTGTTGAGCAAACAGCTTAGCGGCGTCCGAGGCATCGGCTAGCACGGTTTCGGTCATACGGTCGTGTAGCAGTGCCGCCAGCGCGCTCAAACTCTCTTCGTCCGGCATCGCGGTGAAGCTGACCCGGTAATCGATGCCGCGCTCGATGCGGCTAATTTGGCGCAAGCCGCAGTTGTGGGCGATATCAGTCGCCTTGGATGACCAGGGCGACTGGGTGCCTAGGCGCGGCACCACCAAAAAGCGCTGGGCGCGCTCAGGAACCTCTACGCTCGAGTGAGTACCGTAATCAAGTAACTGCACCAAACGTTCGCGGGCAGCGTCATCCAGTTCCTCGCGGCGCTCATGGGAGTGAACATCGATAAAATGAACATAGTGGGCAGACAGCGCTTCCACCTCGGGAACACGTTCACGCAGCACCGTTAACAGCCGAGCATGACGGAAGGCAGAAAGGGCGGGCGCGCCTCGCAGTTCGAGCATATCCTGAAGCCTCTAGAGCAGGGAAATTCGAGCAGGGAAATCACCGGGCCGCTAGGCGGCCGTGCTTTTATGGTGCCGGAAAACACAGATAATGTGGTACCGGAAAACGCCTATGATACTGGAAACCAGCCGTCACACGAAATCAACAAGGTGACAGCCTGCCCCTGGCTGGGTATCGTGGCAGCTTGTTTCATGCCGACAAGACGCCATGCTGACGTTGATTTGCCGACATTTTGTAGCCCGTGCCAGCGCTTATTATGCGCTAATAGCGATTACGCTTCTGACTCTGGTGCCCACCCTCTCCCTGGTTCCTCCCGGCGAGCATCTGACTCAGATCACTGCAAAAGATTTTATTACCGTTCACACCCGTAATACACCCACCACTTATTACCAAGGTCGCCAGGGCCCTACCGGCTTTGAGTACGAGCTAATGCACCGCTTTGCCGACTATCTAGGGGTGAGTCTTAACCTTAACGCCCGCCATCACCCTGAAAGCGTGCTGCCGGCGGTACGTGAGAGCGGCGACCTGGGCGCGGCAGCGCTACCCCTGCTGCCTAACCCCTCTGGTGTTTACTACACCCGTCCGATTATCAAGATGCAGCCGCTAGTGGTATACCGGCGCGGGCTTAATGGTATTAGTGAACCAAGCGACCTTGTCGGCCTGGAGCTTGGTACGCTTAGCGAAGCGGGTACCAGCGAAGCACTGCGCGATCTCCAGAAACGCCACCCCACCCTAAGCTGGAAAGAGTCCCATGAGTTGGAGGTCGCCGAACTGCTGGCCCGGGTTGAAAACGGCACCCTGGACGCAGCGGTTATTTTTGAGCATCAGTTCCGCTTGAACCGGCTGTTTTTCCCCAACGTTGAGCGTGGCTTTATCCTCGGCGACCCGCTCTCCATGGCATGGGCAGTGCCCAGCGGTCGCGGTTTGGGGTTACTCGAAGCCGCTAATCGCTTCCTCCAAGACCTGCAGGAGAGCGGCACGCTAGATCAGCTAGTCAGCCGCTACTTCGGTCATGACGACTACTTGGAGTATGTCGGTACCCGCACCTTTCTTGACCATCTGGATGCACGCCTGCCCCGCTATACTGAATTATTCCAGCAATCCGCCCAGGAAACAGGTTTTGATTGGAAGCTACTCGCGGCCGTGGGCTACCAGGAGTCGCACTGGGATCCAGATGCGGTCTCGCCGACCGGGGTGCGTGGTTTAATGATGCTAACCAACCCCACTGCCAGCGAGATGGGCATCAGCGACCGCACCGACCCGGCCCAAAGCATTGATGGCGGTGCCCGTTATTTGCGCAGCATCAAAGACCGCCTACCGGAAAGCATTACCGGTGATGACCGGCTTTTTATGGCCATGGCTGCCTATAATGTGGGGCTAGGGCATTTATACGACGCCCGTAAGATTGCCGAGATGCGAGGCGGTGACCCCGACAGCTGGACGGATGTACGCGCCGCACTGCCCCTGCTACAGCAGCGTGAATGGCACAGCCAAACGCGGCATGGCTACGCCCGTGGTGGCGAGCCAGTAATATACGTACGCAATATCCGTCGCTACTACGAAATGATTGAGTATGTTGAACGTAGCCGCCAGCAGTTTTTCCAACTAGAACAAACGTCAGTCAACGATGATCCACTGCTATTGTTCGAACTTGTGCCGCCGCTTGATTAACACTTCTTAACTATTTCTGGCTAAGTTGATCGCGTCGCGCGGTGAAAAAACGCTTCAGTAATTTTTGCGAGGGTGCTGCTAATACACCGCCAGTCACCGCGACCTGATGGTTGAACCACGGCTGCGCCAGTAGGTTAGCCTTTGATTCAACCATGCCAGCCCGAGGCTCAGCAGCACCGTAAACCAAACGGGCTAGGCGAGCATGTATCATCGCCCCTGCGCACATCATGCACGGCTCTAAGGTGACAAACAGCGTGCAGCCCTCAAGCCGATAGTTCCCCTGCTGCTGCCCCGCCTCGCGCAGCGCACGAACTTCCGCATGGCCGCTGGGGTCGCAACTGGCTACCGGGGCGTTGCAGCCAACGCCTATGACCTCCCCCTGCGCATCGACGACAACCGCCCCTACGGGCACCTCACCTGCCGCAGCGGCCAAGTGTGCTTGGTCAAGCGCCCGGTGCATGTAAAATTCATCGCTGCGCATAAACGTAAACTCCGCTAAGGTAGCTAAACGATCGTATGAAAGGGTTGTCCCCCGTCGTAGCAACTCACTTTCATCGACAGCATTCGATTGAGACAGCCGCAAGGATACCGAGAATGACAGACGCGCTGAACAAACTGGTAGCGTTACTGGAGCTAGAAACGCTGGAAGAGACGCTATATCGTGGCCAGAGTCAGGATCTAGGCTTTCCTCAGCTCTATGGTGGTCAGGTACTCGGCCAAGCGCTTGCAGCCGCTGCGCGCACAGTGCCCATTGAGCGCCGCCCGCACTCTCAGCACGGCTACTTTCTGCGTCCTGGTGACCCACATCGCCCCGTTGTCTACCAAGTGGATACCATTCGCGATGGCGGCAGCTTCACGACCCGTCGTGTCACTGCCATTCAAAAAGGCCGGCCAATCTTCTTCTGCAGCGCCTCCTTTCAAAGCGCTGAGGCGAGCTTTAGCCATCAGCGCACCATGCCGGATGTGCCGACACCCGAAGCGTTAATCGAGAACGGCGAGGCCAAGCATGACCGCTTTCCCGGTCACCCGATTGAGTTTGTGCATCTACCCGGCAACCCCGACAACGGTACACCTGCTGGCCAATGCTTATGGTTTCGTCTTTCCGGCACGCTGCCAGACGACCCGGCGTTGCACCGCCACTTGCTCTCTTACGCCTCTGACTTCAATCTGCTGACCACCAGCCTGATTCCCCATGGCATTGAGTACCGAGACCCCAAGCTACGCATTGCCAGCCTTGACCATGCCCTGTGGCTCCACCAGGACACCCGCCTGGACGATTGGCTGTTATACGTCATCGACTCACCCTGGACAGGCGGCGCTCGCGGGCTGGCGCGGGGGCATATTTACAGCCGCGATGGCCGCTTAGTGGCCTCCACCGCTCAGGAAGGGTTAACACGCTATTCTCAAAGCTAAATAAATAATCTCTCAAAACATTTACGCCCGCTAAGCAGCGGGCGTAAATCGACTAACCAGGGAGCAGTGCCTTAACCGCCATAAACGTCATTAATTGACTGCAGCGGGTAGTGCGCCGGGAAAGGCTTACGGGCGACACCAGAATCAACCGCGGCTTGCGCCACCGCCGAGGAAACCCGCGCCAGCAAGCGAATATCGACCGGCGTGGGGATGATGTACTCGCGGCCAAAACTCATCTCGGTGCGCTCGTAGGCGTCCAGCACTTCCTGAGGAACCGGCTCGCGGGCCAGGTCTTTCAAGGCATGCACCGCGGCCAGCTTCATCTCTTCATTAATGCGCGTGGCGCGAACATCCAAAGCACCGCGGAAGATAAACGGGAAGCCCAGCACGTTATTGACCTGGTTCGGGAAGTCCGAACGGCCGGTCGCCATGATCACATCCGGGCGCACCTCCCGGGCAACGTCAGGATGGATCTCCGGATCCGGGTTGGTGCAGGCAAAAATCACCGGATCTGGCGCCATTTTTTTCACCTGCTCAGCAGACAGCAGCCCTGGGCCTGACAGGCCGATAAAGACGTCAGCATTGTCGATGGCATCGTCCAAGGTGCGCATCTCGGTATCGCGGGCGAATTCAGCCTTATATTCGTTGATACCTTCGCGATCAGTATGAATAACGCCACGCCGATCCAGCATTACCAAATTCTCTTTACTTGCACCACAGGAGACCAGCAGCCGCATACAGGCAATCGCCGCCGCCCCTGCACCCATGCAAACGATCTTGACGTTCTCAATTTTTTTGCCCGCGATATCCAAGGCATTAAGCATGCCGGCCGCTGTCACAATTGCGGTGCCGTGCTGGTCATCGTGGAAGACCGGGATGCTGCAGCGCTCAACCAGTGCTTTCTCAATTTCAAAACACTCCGGCGCCTTGATGTCTTCAAGGTTAATCCCGCCCCAGGTATCGGCAATGCGCGCGACGGTATCGATAAACGCCTGCGGGCTTTCCGCATCCACTTCGATATCCACCGAATTGATGCCTGCAAAGCACTTAAACAGCACGCCCTTGCCTTCCATCACTGGCTTGCTCGCCAGCGGGCCCAGATTACCCAACCCCAGAATAGCGCTGCCATCGGTAATGACGGCGACCAGATTGCCCTTGCCGGTATAGCGGTAAGAATTTTCCGCATCCCTGGCGATTTCAAGTACTGGCTCAGCCACGCCTGGGCTATACGCCAGTGCCAAATCCCGTGCTGTCGCGGTGGGTTTGGTCAACTCCACCGAAAGCTTACCGGGAATCGGTTTCGCGTGATAATCCAAAGCAGCCTGCTTATTTGCATCCGTCATGGTCAGAGTCCAGTTAACATAAAGTAGATAAGTCGTTTCAGAATATAGAAAAAACCATAGCGCCTCAAGCGCGCTGTCAACTTACGACAAAACGCTCGTTTAACTGAATTTTATCTTCACATTCGTCACTTTTAGCCACTATTTGCAGAAACTTATGCAAACAGGCTTTACTCATAATGCTTTACTTATCGCTGCACAACAGCATTTATGGAAAATTTTTCCACACAAAGCTCATGCAGCAAGCATATCCAGCTCACAAAAAACCCACGCCGAGGCGTGGGTTTTGCGCGAGCATAGCCTTATAGGAATAGCCTGATAGGAACAGGCATGCTGGCGATATGGCTATCCGACTGGGATTAGCCGCGCTTAACAGCAGCGCCGAAACGCTTGTTGAAACGCTCTACGCGGCCACCAGTGGTCGCTTGCTTCTGCTTACCAGTGTAGAACGGGTGGCAGTTAGAGCACACATCCAAGGAGAAGTCCTGACCAGAGGTCGTACCTACTTGGAAAGTGGCGCCGCAAGAACAGCTGGCGGTGACCGTGTTGTAATTCGGGTGAATACCTTGTCTCATTTCGAGCCTCACGAAGCTATATGCCGCCACCTGATCTCGTGCCAGGTACCGCATACGGGTTTGGAAAAAACGACTAACCGGTTAGCCGCTCTGTCGTTACGATAGGTCTTTACAAATAGATCGATAAAGATCGTTAGGATTCAGAGCGGTCGCATATTCTAGCAAAACTAACGCCGGAGGCCAATTGGCTGACTCTTTTTCTTCGCAGGCATATTCTCAAGGGCAGTCTCAAAGACCGTCCCAAAGATCTTCCCAAGCACTCGATCAAGTGCTCAAGGTAGCGCTGCCTTCGCCGCTGCGCCGCCTGTTCGACTACCTGCCTTCCAGGGAAACGCCCCCCTGCGGCTGGCAGCCGGGGCTGCGAGTGCGGGTGCCCTTTGGGCGTCGCGAAGTCGTTGGCGTGGTCGTCGAATTAGCCGACCACAGCGACCTTTCGCGCAGCCAACTGCGTAGCATCAGCGAAGCGCTGGATGATGCCCCGTTGCCGGAGGATTGGCTATGGCTATGCCGCTTTGCCGCCCGTTATTATCAGCACAGCCTAGGCGACACCCTGCACCACGCCATGCCTGCACGGCTACGCCAGGGGCACCCCATGGCTGGGCGCACCCAGACTCTCTGGCTTGCCCAAGGCGAAGGCGCAGAAGAAATACTCAGCCGAGCGCCCAAGCAAGCCGAGCTGCATGCGCTGCTGCGCCAACACCCTCATGGGTTGCCTGGCCGTGCGGTTAGCGCCCACGGCTTTGCCCGCGACCAGCTATTAGCGCTGGAGAAGAAAGGCCTCGCATCCAGCCAGGAACACATCCTCACTGCCCCAACGCCACCCAGCGGCAACTTACTGGCAACACCGGCCCTGCCGCTTAACCGTGAACAGGCGACGGCGCTGGCCACACTGCATGAAAAACTCGATGGCTATCACCCCTGCTTACTCGAGGGTGTCACCGGCAGCGGCAAAACAGAAGTCTACCTGCAGCTTATTGAAGCCGTCGCCGCCAAGGGCAAGCAGTCGCTGGTACTGGTACCGGAAATTGGCTTAACCCCACAGACACTCGCCCGCTTTAGAAGCCGCTTTCGGGTACCCGTGGTGGCGCTGCACTCAGGCCTCACCGACCCCGAACGGCTAGATGTGTGGGAAGCCGCCGCCAGCGGCCGGGCGCTCATTATCATCGGCACCCGCTCGGCGATTTTCACCCCGCTGGCCAACCCCGGCGCGATTATTGTCGATGAAGAGCACGACGGCTCCTACAAACAGCACGACGGTTTGCGCTACCACGCCCGCGATTTAGCCGTGGCCCGGGCCCACTACCATAAAATCCCGCTACTGATGGGCAGTGCCACCCCCTCCCTGGAGAGTCTGCACCAAGCACTTAGCGGCGCTTACCGCCACCTACGCCTGACCCAGCGCCCCAGCCAGCACCCGCCAGCCAAGCTGGAGCTGATTGATCTACGCCACCAACGCCGCCAGGGCGGTCTGCTACCCGGTGCCATCAAAGCGATTAAAAGCACCTTGAGCGCTGGCAAGCAGGTGCTGATTTTTATCAACCGGCGCGGCTTTGCACCGACACTTGCCTGCCACGCCTGCGGCTGGATGGCAGAGTGTGGCCAGTGCGACGCACGCATGACGCTACACCGCCAGCCTCCCCTACTGGCTTGCCACCACTGCGATAGCCGCCGCGCCCTACCGGACGCTTGCCCCGAGTGTGGCAGCGGCGATCTGCGCGCCTTGGGTAGCGGCACAGAACGCACTGAAGAAACGCTGCAAACGCTGTTCCCGAAAACCACTATCCACCGCATCGATCGCGACAGTACTAGGCGCAGGGACAGTTTTGAACAGGTACTCAAAGAGATTCAGCGCGGCGAACCCTGCGTGTTGGTCGGTACTCAAATGCTCGCCAAAGGGCACCACCTACCCCACGTCACACTTGTCGTGGTCGTCAATGCCGACGGCGGCCTCTACGCCGCTGATTTTCGCGCTCTGGAGCACAGCGCCCAACTACTTGAACAAGTAGCGGGCCGTGCCGGTCGCGCCGCCCACCCAGGCCGAGTACTGGTGCAAACCCTCCACCCCGACGACCCACACTTGGGCCAATTGGCTGAACATGGCTACGGGGCCCTTGCGCGCAATATGTTGGAAGAAAGGCGCATTTCCCAGCTGCCCCCGTTCTGTTTTATGGCGCTGCTACGCATCGAAAGCCCCAAAGAGGAGGCCGCTTTGGCCATGGCGCAACAGGCCGCTCAAGCCCTGCGCCAATGGTTAAAAGAGACCGGCGTAGCCACCCGCTGCCTGGGGCCTGTGCCCGCGCCGATGGAAAGACGCCAGAACCGCTACCATTTACACGTTATGCTGGCAGCCGATAAACGCAGCCAACTACACCCGGCCGTTAGCTGGCTGGTGCAGTGGCTTGAAGCCAATCGAGAGGCCCGCAAGGTACGCTGGTCGATTGATATCGACCCACAAACCCTCGCTTAGCGCTTATCTCTTGGCACTTGTTTAGCAACACGCCTTTGAAACTGCGGCTCAATTGCCGATAATAGCCGCTTTGCCGACGCACCTTTACTGCTGCGCGTTAGCACACGCCGCCACAGACGTAACCGGATACCCACATGAAAGATACGATAGTTTCTCTGCTCGAAGGCGCGATCACCGCGCTCAAGCACCAAGGCGTGCTGCCAAACGACCTTCAGCCCACCATCAAAGTGGATCCTACCAAAGACAAGGCCCACGGCGATTACGCCACCAACTTGGCGCTGATGCTGGCCAAACCGGCAGGCAAAAATCCTCGTGAACTAGCCAACGCGCTGGTAGCCGCGCTCCCCGAAAGCGACGCTATCCAAAAAACCGAGATTGCGGGCCCCGGCTTTATCAACTTTTTCGCCGCCGCCGATGCCGCGGCGCAGATCGTTGCCCAGGTGCTCGACTGCGGCGACACCTTTGGCCGCAGCATGGTGGGCAAAGGCGAGAAGGTTCAAGTCGAGTTCGTTTCCGCCAACCCCACCGGCCCGCTGCACGTAGGTCACGGTCGGGGCGCAGCGATTGGCGACTGCCTATGCCGCCTTCTCGAAGCCACCGGTTTTGATGTCACCCGCGAGTTCTACTACAACGACGCTGGCGCCCAGATCGCCAACTTGGCGCGTTCGGTACAAGCGCGGGTGAAAGGCTTAGGCCCTGACGACGATAGCTGGCCCGAAGACGGCTATCGCGGCGAGTATATCGTCGATGTGGCCAACGACTACCTGGCAGGCAAAACGGTCAGCGCCGATGACCGTGAAGTCACCGCCAAAAAAGACCCTGACGATTTAGATGCGATTCAAGAGTTTGCCGTGGCGTGGCTGCGTCGCGAACAGGATCTGGATCTAAAAGCCTTCGGCGTGGAGTTTGACGTCTATTTCCTAGAGTCCTCACTCTATGAAGATGGCAAGGTGGACGCCACTGTTGAAAAACTGGTGAGCGCAGGCCACACCTATGAAGAAGATGGTGCCATGTGGCTACGCACCACCGACTTCGGTGATGACAAAGACCGCGTAATGCGCAAACGCGAGGGTGGCTACACCTACTTCCTGCCTGATGTGGCCTACCACCTGGACAAGTGGCAGCGCGGTTTCAAAACCGTGATCAACGAGCAGGGTGCCGACCACCACTCCACCGTCACCCGCGTACGCGCCGGTTTACAGGCACTGGAAGCAGGCATTCCCAAAGGCTGGCCCGACTACGTGCTCCACCAGATGGTCATGGTTACCCGCTCAGGCGTCGAGGTAAAACTCTCCAAGCGCGCCGGCAGCTATGTCACTGTGCGCGACTTGATCGACGAAGTGGGCCGCGACGCCACGCGCTTCTTCCTCGCCGCCCGCCGCGCCGACTCGCAGCTCACCTTTGATATCGACCTGGCCCGCTCCCAGTCGAATGACAACCCGGTCTACTACATCCAGTACGCCCACGCCCGGGTCTGCAGCATGCTGCGCAAAGCCCAGGATGCCGACCAGCCGTTTGATCACGCCTTGGCACTGGCCAACCTAGCGCTGCTGGACAGCGACCAGGAGAAAGCCGTACTTAACCGGCTAGCGCGCTTCCCTGAAGTAGTGGAAACCGCCGCCAGAAACCGCGAGCCACAGCAGGTTGCCCAGTATTTGCTCGACCTTTCCGGCGATTTCCACACCTGCTACAACGCCGTCAAAGTAATGGTCGAGGACGACACCCTGCGCAATACGCGCCTGGCACTAGGCCTCGCCACCCGTCAAGTGCTGCGCAACGGGCTTGACTTAATGGGGGTTAGCGCCCCAGAGGAGATGTAAGCAATGGCTAGCCCGCGCAAAAAGCCCGCCCCCCGCCGCGGAGCCACATCGCAGCGCAAGTCCAAACGCAGCTCAGGCGGCGGCTTCCGCCTACCCGGCTGGCTGTGGGGCCTTGCCGGTATGGCGGCGGGCTTCTTTTTGGCTCAGCACCAGCACGGCACCGCCCCCTGGCAAGAGCAGAACGAAGCGCCTCAAGCCACGGTACTGCCCAAGCCCTCGGGTAGCGAAGAGCGCGCCGCCGCTCGGGAAACCGAGGAAGCCGCTGAACCGTCGATGCCGACGTTTGAATTTTATACCCTGCTGCCGGAAACCGAGGTCATTGCCCCCGGCGTCTCTCTGCCTTCAAGCGTTGTGCGCCCGGAGGCTCCCGAACCGACAGCCGATAGTGCTGCGGCCTCTGGCGCTGCAGGCGACGACCCCATCGCCCAGGTGATTGCCGCCAACACCCGACCTGAAGATCAGGTATCGGCGGCTCAGGAGAATGAAGCGGCCACCAATACCCCAGGGCGCTATATGCTTCAGGCGGCCTCGTTTCGTGAAGCCAGCGACGCCGAACAGTTGCGTGGCCGACTGCGCAATTTAAGCCTGCTGGCGGAAATCAGCGAAGTAAAGGCGGATGGCAATACCTGGCACCGGGTACAAGTGGGACCTTACGAGGACACCCGTGAGTTGAACCGGGCCCAGGATTTAATGAATACCCAAGGAATTGAGCCGCTGCTTATCCAACTGCAAAACTAATAATCCCTCCTGGATTACCCTGCGGGCGGTTGATTTTTTATCAGCCGCCCGCATTTTGTTGTGAACGCTTAAACAATGGTCGCTTATTGAGTGGCCTGCCAGTCATCGGGAGCTCGCCTCCCCCAAGGAGTTATCTCCATGACCACTATTGTCTCCGTTCGTCGTGGTAATCAGGTCGCCCTCGCTGGCGACGGCCAAGTATCGCTGGGCAATACCGTAATGAAAGGTAACGCCAGCAAAGTACGCCGCCTCTACCGCGGTAAGGTACTGGCCGGGTTTGCAGGTGGCACGGCGGATGCGTTCACGCTGTTTGAGCGCTTTGAAGCGCAGTTGGAAAAGTACCAGGGGCATTTGACCAAGGCAGCGGTTGAGCTTGCCAAAGATTGGCGCACTGACCGGGCGCTGCGCCGTCTGGAAGCGTTGCTGGCCGTCGCCGACCATAGCGCTTCGCTGATCATTACCGGTAACGGTGATGTGGTGGAGCCCGAGCGCGGCATTATCGCCATTGGCTCTGGCGGCAACTTCGCCCAGGCCAGCGCCCGAGCGCTGCTGGAAAACACCGAGCTGTCGGCGCGTGACATCACCGAGAAGTCGTTGGCTATCGCTGGTGATATCTGTGTATTCACCAACCACCACGTAACGCTCGAAGAGCTGTCGATTGACGGTCGCTAATTAGTCCACGCGACCACCCAACGCTGCTTAATGCACATTTAAGGTTACCGATATGACTCAGATGACACCCCGCGAAATTGTTCACGCTCTAGACCAGTACATTATTGGCCAGCAGGATGCCAAACGCGCCGTGGCAATTGCTTTGCGTAACCGCTGGCGCCGTATGCAGCTCGATGACGACCTGCGCCCAGAAGTCACCCCTAAAAATATTTTGATGATCGGTCCCACCGGTGTGGGTAAAACCGAGATTGCCCGCCGCCTGGCCAAACTGGCTAAAGCGCCGTTTATTAAAGTCGAGGCGACCAAGTTTACTGAAGTTGGTTATGTAGGCCGTGATGTAGAGTCGATTATCCGCGACTTAATGGAAGCGGCGATCAAGATGGTGCGCGAACAGGCCAAAGAAGAAGTTAGCCACCGCGCCGAAGATGCTGCAGAAGACCGCGTACTGGATGCCCTTCTGCCGCCGCCTCGAGGTCAGGAAGATAAACCCCGTGAAGACAGCGGCACCCGCCAGACCTTCCGCAAGAAGCTTCGCGAAGGGCAGTTGGACGATAAAGAGATCGATATCGAAATCTCTTCCCAGGGCCAAGGCATCGATATCATGACGCCACCAGGTATGGAAGAGATGACCAGCCAGCTGCAGAGCATGTTCTCCAACATGGGCCAGCAGAAGCGTGAAAACCGCCGCGTAACAGTCAAAGAGGCGCTGGTACTGCTGCGCGATGAAGAAGCGGGCAAGCTGGTCAACGAGGAAGAGATCAAATCCCGCGCGGTCTACTCGGTCGAGCAACACGGCATCGTATTCCTGGATGAGATCGATAAAGTCGCCAAGGGTAGCGGCCAGTCCAGCGGTGGCGAAGTCTCCCGTGAGGGCGTCCAACGAGATCTGCTGCCGCTGATAGAGGGTTCCACCGTCTCGACCAAGTACGGCATGGTTAAAACCGATCACATCCTGTTTATCGCCTCCGGTGCTTTCCACCTGTCGCGCCCATCGGATCTGATCCCTGAACTACAGGGCCGCTTGCCGATCCGGGTTGAGCTTGACGCGCTAACGCCCAACGACTTTAAGCGCATTCTCACCGAGCCCTCCGCCTCGCTGACCAAGCAGTACCAAGCGCTGCTGGCCACCGAAGGGCTGGACGTAGAGTTTACTCCCGACGGTATCGAGCGCATCGCTCAGATCTCCTGGCAGGTCAACGAAGGCACTGAAAATATCGGTGCCCGCCGCCTACACACAGTGATGGAGCGGCTATTGGAAGAAGCCTCTTTCCGAGGCGGCGATATGGAGAGCCCGCTGGTAATTGACGGCGACTATGTCAATGCTCAGCTTGGCGAACTGGCGGTCGACGAAGACCTGTCGCGGTATATTTTGTAAGCTGCGTCTGCTGTTATCATCAGCATTGGTATCGTCAGCAACAGCAAGCCCGCTCTTTGCGGGCTTGCTGCTATGTTCATAAGCCATGGACACTTAGCGATGAGGTTTCATCATGAATGCGCCCACCCCCACTAGGGTTCACTACCATAAACAGGCCCGCGAGCTGGAGCTTGGCTACGCCAATGGGGAGAGTTTTCACCTCCCGGTTGAGTTTTTACGCGTCTATTCGCCTTCCGCCGAAGTGCGTGGCCACGGCGGCGACACCGCGGTACTGCAAGTGGGTAAAAAAGATGTCGGCCTGCAAAATATTACCCAGGCGGGCAACTATGCACTGAAACTGCACTTCGATGATGGCCATGACAGCGGGCTGTTTAGCTGGAACTACCTGTATGACCTCGCGACCCACCAAGAAGCCTACTGGAACAACTACTTGCAGCGTTTAAAAGAGGCCGGTGCCTCGCGAGAGCCCGCCAGCATTCAATTCAAGCAACTGTGACTACCTGACTCATATCCTATACAAGAAGCCAGGCAGACAAGCCAGGGTGGACAAGGCTACAATGGCGTTAACTTTTAATCGCGTCGATCTCAGGGTCAAAAGACCTAAGGTCGATTTGCCATCGCCTCGAATTCGGGAGCTACTGCCCAATGAGCCCCACAGAAAAACGCACCACTGACTTTGGTTTTCAGGAAGTCCCAGTTGATGAAAAAGCTTCACGAGTGGCCGATGTTTTCCACTCCGTGGCTGCCCGCTACGATGTGATGAACGACCTGATGTCCATGGGCATCCACCGAGTCTGGAAGCGTCTTACCATTGAACGCGCAGGGGTGCGGCCTGGTCACCACGTGCTGGATATCGCGGGCGGCACAGGGGATTTAACGCTTAAGTTCTCCCGTTTGGTTGGCCCCCGGGGCAAAGTCGTACTTGCCGACATCAACGCCTCCATGCTCAAAGTGGGCCGCGACAAACTGATGGATAACGGTGTAGGCGGCAACGTCGAGTATGTTCAAGCCAATGCCGAAAGTCTGCCGTTTCCCGACAACAGCTTCGACTGCATCACCATTGCCTTTGGCCTACGTAACGTCACCGACAAAGACGCCGCGCTGCGCTCCATGGCCCGTGTGCTCAAGCCCGGTGGCCGTCTTTTGGTGCTGGAGTTCTCCAAACCCAACAACCCGCTGCTCTCCAAGGCCTACGATGAGTACTCTTTTCGCCTGCTGCCCAAAATGGGTGAACTGGTGGCGGGGGACGGCGACAGCTACCGCTACCTGGCGGAGTCGATTCGCATGCACCCAGATCAGGAAACGCTTAAAGCCATGATGGAAGAGGCGGGGCTTGAGCGGGTTGAGTACACCAACCTGACCGGTGGTATCGTTGCGCTGCACCGCGGCATTAAGTTATGACATTGCAAAACAGCATGACGTCCAAAAGCCAGACAACGTCCCTGCGGCCGATGACGCTATCTACCAAGAGGTCAGCATGCTGGTAACCCCGACCCTGCTGCTGGCCGGTTGTGAACGCACGCTCAACGCCCTGCTCTCCCGTGACCCCGCTGCTCCTGAACGGCTAGCGGCACTGGCGGGCAGCCGTCTACTGGTGCGCCTTGAGCAGCCCCACTTAGCACTGGTCATTCACTACCATCACGCCGGGCTCGACTTGATGCGCGGCGATGACGTTGATGAAACCGACGTAGACGCAGTGGTAGAGCTCACCCCGGAAACGTTTTCCGAGTGGATCAGCGGCGCCTCGATTGAACGCCTTATGTTTGACGGCAAGCTGGCGGTGCGCGGGCGTATCCATCTGCTTGAAGCCACTCGAGACCTGCTCTTCGACCTGGACATCGACTGGGAGAGCGAGCTGGCCCGCTGGCTGGGCGATATGCCCGCCCACTCCCTGGCCGAGGGACTGCGCCGCGCTGCCCGCTGGGGGCTGCGTGCCAAAGACGAGCTGATGCAGGATGTTTCTGAATATGTCTTTGAAGAGGCACGCCTGCTGCCAGGGCGGCAGCAGCGTAGCCTACTGCGCGAGCATCTGACCGAGTTAGAGGTGGCGACCGATCGCCTGGAAGCGCGACTAAACCGCTTACAGCGACGTCTAGAACAGCTACAGCTTGCGCCACAGGAGTCGCGCCCATGAGCCTGCGTCTGCTGCGGATAAGCTGGGTGATCAGCCGCCACCGGCTTGACACACTGCTGCCGCTAGAGCGGCTGCCCTGGTGGCTCCGGGCGCTGCTATGGTTTTCTCCGCTACGTTTGATCCCCGTTGGCAAGCGCTCGCGGGGCGAACGTCTGCGCTTGTCGCTGGAAGCACTGGGGCCGATTTTTATTAAATTCGGCCAAATGCTCTCGACCCGTCGCGACCTGCTGCCAGCGGATATCGCCGATGAGCTGAAACGCCTGCAGGATCAGGTGCCGCCCTTTCCCGGTGATCAAGCCGCCGACCGGGTCGAGAAAGCGCTGGAAATGTCGCTGGAAGAGGCCTTTGCTGAGTTTGACCGAGTGCCATTGGCCTCGGCGTCGATTGCCCAGGTGCACGCGGCAAGACTGCACGGCGGTGAAGACGTGGTGGTGAAAATCATTCGCCCCGGCATTGATCGCGTGATGCGTCAGGATATGGCGCTGATGTACCAAGTCGCCAAGCTATTCTCCAAAATCCCCGAGGCGCGTCGCCTGCGTCCGGTGGAAGTCATTCGCGACTACGAAGCCACGCTGTTTGACGAGCTGGATCTCTACAAAGAGGCCGCCAACACCTCGCAGCTCAAGCGCAACTTCAAAGACTCACCGCTGCTGTTTGTGCCCACCATCTACTGGCCCTTCACCCGCCGCCATGTGATGGTGCAAGAGCGCATTCGCGGTATTCCGGTCGCCGATTTAGATACCCTGATTGCTCGTGGCACTAATTTGAAGAAGCTTGCAGAGCGCGGCGTCGAGCTGTTCTTTACTCAGGTATTCCGTGACAACTTCTTTCACGCGGATATGCACCCAGGCAATATTTTCGTCAACTGTGACAACCCCGAAGATCCCCAATACATTGCCATCGATTGCGGCATCGTCGGCAGCCTGACCCGGGAAGATCAGGACTACTTAGCGCGTAACCTACTGGCGTTTTTCCACCAGGACTATTATGAAGTCGCTGCGCTGCACATCGAATCCGGCTGGGTGGGCGAAAACACCCGCGCTAACGAATTCGCAGCGGCGATTCGCACCGTTTGTGAGCCCATTTTAGAGAAGCCGTTGAAAGATATCTCCTTCGGCCAGGTGCTATTGGGGCTGTTTCAAACCGCGCGGCGCTTTAATATGGAAGTACAGCCGCAACTGGTACTGTTGCAGAAAACGCTGCTCAATATTGAAGGCCTGGGGCGCCAACTCTATCCGGATCTAGATCTGTGGAGTACCGCCAAGCCCTATTTAGAGCAGTGGATGAAAGAGCGTGCCGGGGTCAGCGGTTTATGGGAGTCGCTGAAGCGCCAGGCGCCGGAGCTTTCGCACCAGTTGCCCGAACTGCCCGTACTGGCTCACCAGGCGCTAAGCCGTATGGAGCACGAGCATCGCCAGCGCCACCAGCAAGTCGAATCGATCAACGCCATGCGGGTGCAGATGGCGCGCCAGGGCAAACGCCTCTACCGCCTTCGGCTTGGCTTGATTCTGCTGGCGCTGGCACTGGCTTGGCAGCCCTTAAGCGGCTGGATTGCACTTCAGGAGTGGCCGATACTAGCGGCCGCCGCCATTGGCCTACTGTTGCTGGTATGGCAATAGAGTGACGCACTAAACGTTTACGAGGATTCCCATGGACAGCAACGCATTATCGCCTAACAATTCGACTAGCCATACTGATGTGCTGGATACGCTCAATGAGGTGCTAAAGCAGCGACGCCATGCAGCGGCAGAAGAATCTTATGTTGCCTCCTTGCATCATAAGGGTTTGAACAAGATACTCGAAAAGGTAGGCGAGGAAGCAACAGAAACAGTGCTTGCGGCAAAAGATGCCGAGCATGGTAGCGAGGCTGAACGCCAAGCATTGATTTCTGAAACCGCCGACCTGTGGTTTCATAGCCTGGTGATGCTGTCACACCTGGGGATGGATCATCAGGCCGTTTTAGACGAACTGGCACGGCGTTTCGGCATTTCCGGACACGAGGAAAAAGCCGCCCGCCAGCCATAGTTGCCACATAGGGCTGTCGCATAGTGGTAACGCGCGTACTGTAGTACTGCTCCTAGCCATAGGGCTCGTATTCATTGGCTCAGTGGTAAAAGAGATAGCGCTAAAATAGGTAGCACTCACTAAAATAGATAGCACTCAATCGATAGTTAACCTGCTCGCAAGAGGACACGCATATGTTAGGTGGTATTAGTATTTGGCAGTTGCTGATTGTGCTGGGCATCATCATTCTGGTTTTCGGCACCAAAAAACTGCGTAACGTGGGCACCGACCTAGGCGGGGCGGTCAAGGGCTTCAAGAAAGCCATGCACGACGAGGAGAAAAATAAAGAGGCGGACAAAGAGGACGCCGACCAACCCCATGCCAAAGTGAGCCATGAAGAGCCGGGCAACACTTACGACGTTCAAGCCGAAGAGAAACAGGCCGCCCACGACCGCAACGAAGAGCGCAAATAAACCATGCTGGATATCGGCTTTCTTGAACTGATGCTGATTGGCGTCGTCGGGCTGTTGGTGCTTGGCCCGGAGCGGCTGCCCCGCGCCGCCCGTACGACGGGCATGTGGATTGGTAAAATCAAGCGTACGGTATCCGGTATGCAGCGTGAAATCAGCGCCCAACTGGAAGCAGAAGAGCTGCGCCAAAAGCTCAATGAACAGCAAAAGAAGCTCGATGACAGCTTGAAGAAAGCGAAGCTGGACGTAGAGAGCATTGCCGATAGCCCGTCAGACGCTGCACCAGCGCAGCAGAGCGACACTGATAAGAGTGACACTGAGCAGCGCGTTGCCCAGGCCAGCTCTCGATTGGATGACGCCCTGCAAACGGTGCGAGAGGAAACGGTGCGTGAAGAAACACCTCCGTCATCATCTGCCTCGACTGCGCCCACCCGCGAGGCCGAACCTGAAACGCCTAACCCTGAGTCGGCTGCACTTAATAAGGATCGTAATCACCAATGAGCATGTCTGGCGATTCAAAGGAGCCGCGGGAAGAGCAGAGCCAAGCCCCCCTGATTGAGCACCTGATCGAGCTGCGCTCACGGCTAATGCGCGCCGTGATCGTTATCCTGGTGGTCTTTTTGGGCCTCTACTCCTTTGCCAATGATATCTACACCTTTGTTGCCGAGCCGTTGATGGCGCTGCTGCCCGAAGGCTCGCAGATGATCGCTACGGAAGTCGCTTCGCCATTCTTAGCGCCGTTCAAGCTCACTCTGGTAGTCGCGGTATTTATCGCTATTCCGTTTGTGCTACACCAAGCCTGGGCGTTTATCGCCCCGGGGCTTTACGACAATGAGAAAGCGCTGGCGATTCCGATTCTGGTTTCGAGCATTGCGCTTTTCTACGGCGGCGCGGCGTTTGCCTATTACGTTGTTTTTCCGCTGCTGTTTGAGTTTTTCACCCAAACCGGGCCGGAAAACGTCGCCGTGATGACCGACATTAACCAATATCTGAACTTCGTTCTTAAGCTGTTCTTTGCCTTCGGTGTAGCGTTTGAGATTCCTATTGCGACCTTTTTGCTTATCTTATCTGGCGCTACGTCGGTGGAAAGCTTGTCTAAAAAGCGCCCGTATATCCTACTAGGCTGCTTTGTTGTCGGCATGCTGCTAACGCCCCCGGATGTGATTTCACAGAGCCTACTGGCGGTACCGATGTATCTGCTTTATGAAGTCGGGCTGTTGTTTGGTCGCCTGGTGCGCAAGCGCAAAGAGGAGAAAGAGACTGCCGAAGAGCAAGAAGCAGACCTCTAAGCACTGGGATCAACGTCCAGATATTTAAAAGCCGCCGCCATGATCAATGGCGGCGGCTTTTGTATCAGCACAGTGGCGAGCTTAATCCATCATTTCTGCAATGCGATCCACCAGTTTAAAAATACCAGTTGCGGCTTCGCTGATCCGCGTTGCCAGCATATAAGCGGGTGTGGTGACCACCCGGTGCTCAAAATCCACCACGATATCTTCTACGCTACAGGTGCGGTGTAGCCCACCCATGGCGCTTATCGCCCCGGAAACCGCCGGGTCATTGCCCACCGTTACCGCAATGCCCTCATCCAATAGGCGTGGCACAAGTACGGGGGAAATACACATCAAACCAATCGGCTTGGCCTCTTGGTGAAAGCCCGTCAGCGCCTCTTTTAGCGCTTCTAACACCTGCATATTGTCGCTGGCACTGGCAAAGTCCGAAAGGTTCTTGGCAACGCCAAAACCACCGGGCACAATCACTGCGTCAAAATCATTAGCCACTAATTCACTCAGTGGGCTGATCTCCCCTCGCGCCAAGCGAGCGGACTCCAGCAACACGTTACGCTGCTCGCCCTCCACTACTTCTTGGGTGAGGTGGTTAACCACATGGTGCTGCTCAATATCGGGGGCAAAACAGCGGTATCCAATGCCCAACTGATCCAAGCGCAGCAGGGTTAGCGTGGTCTCATATATTTCCGAGCCATCGTAAACGCCGCAGCCAGCTAAAATCACTGCCACCTGTTTGGTCATGCCTATCTCCTTATCCCAGGGTCTGCCGAACGCAATACAGCAAAGCTGTCGCTCACTTTAGTCAGTCTGCCGTGTCGCCACAAGACGGCTTTCGCCGCAGGGCATGGCTGATATACTGATTCCAGGCCTTCGGGCATGTTGATTTGCGATCCTTAATGTTCACGATCACTGATTTTTACGACCTCTAATGGAGAGCCCTCTTGAGTACACCCACTGCCCGCCACTTTCCCGCCACGCGCATGCGCCGTATGCGCCGCGACGATTTCTCACGCCGATTGATGCAGGAAAACAGCCTGAGTCCATCCGACCTGATTCTGCCCGTTTTTGTGTTGGAAGGTATCAATCAGCGCGAAGCCGTCGCCTCCATGCCCGGCGTTGAACGGCTGTCTATTGATCTGCTGATCGAGCAAGCTCGCGAAGCGTATGAACTGGGCATTCCAGCACTGGCACTCTTTCCTGTGGTTGGCTCCGAGCACAAGAGTGAGTTTGCTGAAGAGGCCTATAGCGCTAGCGGTTTAGTTCAGCGCAGCGTGCGTGCCCTTAAAGAAGCGCTACCCGAATTAGGCATTATCACGGACGTGGCGCTGGATCCTTATACCAGCCACGGTCAAGACGGCATTCTTGACGAACACGGCTATGTCCAGAATGACCGCACAGTGGATACCCTGCTCAAGCAGGCGCTCTCCCATGCCGAAGCGGGGGCCGATGTGGTCGCCCCTTCCGATATGATGGATGGCCGGATTGGTGCGATTCGCCAGGTGTTGGAGCAGGAACATTTACATAATGTGCGTATTATGGCCTACAGCGCCAAGTACGCCTCGCACTACTACGGGCCTTTTCGCGATGCGGTCGGTTCGGCTGCTAACTTGGGCAAAGCGGACAAGCGCACCTATCAAATGGATCCCGCTAACAGCGATGAAGCGCTCCACGAAGTGGCCATGGATATCGCCGAGGGCGCCGACATGGTGATGGTCAAGCCCGGCATGCCCTACCTAGATATCGTGCGGCGGGTAAAAAGCGAACTACAGGTACCCACCTTCGCCTACCAAGTCAGCGGCGAGTACGCCATGCACCGCGCGGCCTTCGACAACGGCTGGTTAGAAGCGGAGCCGGTAATACTGGAGTCGTTGATGTGTTTCAAACGGGCAGGCGCAGATGGCATTCTGACCTACTTCGCCCTAGATGCAGCGCGGTTACTTCAGCAACGCTAAGATGACAACCTGGTGACACCTTTTTGTCATCTTCTCCCCGCATACTGCACTGATATACAAGTATCAGGCTATGATACCTTCGAGCTATCAACGCGGGGAGATCCACTATGGACGAGCAAGCTTCAGATTCCTTACCACTGTCGTCTACCGATCACACCAGCAGCGACGGCGATACGCCGCTACGGATTAACCGTACCCCGACCGGCGTCCAGGCACGTGAAGCACAGCCTGAAACCGACCTCGACGATACCCAGCTCTACTTCAACCGCGAGCTATCGCATCTACAGTTCAATATCCGCGTGTTGGAGCAGGCGTTAGATGACGCCCACCCACTGCTCAATCGGCTAATGTTCCTGCTGATTTTCTCCTCCAACATGGATGAGTTTTTCGAGATTCGAGTGGCGGGCTTGAAGCATCAAATTGCCCTGGGCGACGACACCACCGCCGCCGATGGCCGCCTGCCCAAAGCGGTGTTGGCGGAGATCTCGCAGCTTGCCCACGCGCAAATTGATCGCCAGTATCAGATACTCAACGACACCTTGTTACCCGCGCTGGAAACCCATGGGCTGCGTTTTCGTCGCCGCGATCAGTGGACTGATGAGCAGAAAGCCTGGGTTAAGGCGTTTTTCGATAATGAAATTATGCCGGTCATTAGCCCGATCGGCCTCGACCCCTCGCACCCTTTCCCGCGTTTAGTGAATAAAAGCCTCAATTTTATTGTTGAGTTGGAAGGCAAAGATGCGTTTGGTCGCGCCGGGGGGATGGCGATTCTTCCCGCGCCGCGCTCGCTACCGCGTCTGATGGCACTGCCCAAGGAGCTCTGCGAGGAGGGATTCTCGGAATATGTTTTCCTCTCTTCGATGATTCATGCCCATGCCGAGGAGCTGTTTCCTGGCATGAGCGTACGCGGCTGCTATCAATTCCGGCTGACCCGCAACGCGGATATGAGCGTTGACCCAGAGGAGGTTTCGGATCTCGCCTCTGCGCTGCGCGGTGAGCTGCTGGCACGCCGCTACGGCAGCGGTGTGCGCCTGGAAGTTGCCGACAGTTGCCCTGATGACTTGACCAACTTTTTACTGCGCCAGTTTGAACTGGAAAGCGACGACTTATATCGCGTCAAAGGGCCGGTTAATTTAACCCGTATGATGTCGGTACTGGGGGACGTGGATCGCCCCGAACTACTCTATCGGCCGTTTACCCCCAGCATTCCCAAAGCGCTCAAAGCGGGTAGCCTGTTTGAAGCCATCGCCAAGAACGACATTCTACTCCATCACCCTTTCCAGTCGTTTACGCCGATTGAAGACCTGCTGCGCGAAGCCGCCCGGGATCCAAATGTACTGGCAGTGAAGCAGACCCTTTACCGTACCGGCGCAGACTCGGCCATTGTTAACGCACTGGTGGAAGCGGCCAGCCAAGGCAAAGAAGTCACTGTGGTCATTGAACTGCGCGCGCGCTTTGATGAGGCCGACAACCTACAGCTGGCTTCACGCTTGCAAGAAGCGGGGGCAATCGTTGTCTACGGCATTATGGCGTACAAAACCCACGCCAAAATGCTGCACATCGTTCGTCGCGAAAAAGGTGAACTTTGCTACTACGCGCACCTGGGCACCGGTAACTATCACTCTAAAACCGCCAAGCTATATACCGACTACAGCCTGCTGACTGCCAACAAAGCGTTGTGTGCCGATGTTCATAAAGTGTTCCAACAGTTGTCTGGAATGGGCCGCGCACGCAAAATCGACACGCTGTTGCACGCGCCATTTACGCTGCATGAACGGTTGGTGGCAATGATCGATCGGGAAGCGCAGATAGCGCGTAAGGGTAAGCGCGGGCACATCATTATTAAGTGCAACTCGTTAACCGAGCCCAAGCTTATCAAAGCGCTCTACCGGGCCTCACAGGCGGGGGTAGAGTGCGATTTGATTATTCGCGGTATGTGCTGTTTGAAGCCAGGAGTACCGGGCGTTTCCGACAACATTCGCGTGCGCTCGATTATTGGTCGTCTGCTGGAGCATACTCGGGTGTTCCACTTCCACAATGATGGCAAGTCGGAGACCTGGTGCTCAAGCGCGGACTTTATGGCGCGCAATATGTTCCACCGTGTGGAGACGTGCTTCCCGCTGCTGGATAAGAAGCTCGCCACCCGGGTACGCAAAGACCTGGAGACCTACCTGGTGGATAACTGCCAGAGCTGGCTGCTCCAGACCGACGGCAGCTACCTACTCCAGAATCCGGGCGACAGCGATGCCATTAGTGCCCAGGAAACCCTGCTCTACGCCTATGCATCAAAAAGCTAGGCATCGAAAAGTCAGCACTCCCCCGCTGCTTAGGGCAGCGGGAGGGATTCTGCCCTCTACCCGTTTACGCATAGCGTTGACGTAACACCTTAGCCGCTTCCACCATATTGGCCAGCGCTGGCTCTACTTCCGTCCAACCACGGGTTTTTAAGCCGCAGTCCGGGTTCACCCACAGCCGTTCGACGGGGATTTTTTCCAGGGCTTTCTCCATCAAATCGACCATCCAGCTCACCTCGGGAATATTGGGGGTGTGGATATCGTAAACCCCTGGGCCGATTTCATTGGGATAAGCGAAGTCCTGGAAGGCATCCAGCAGGTGCATATCCGAACGCGACGTTTCGATGGTGATGACATCGGCATCAAGTGCTGCAATCGCGCCAATGATGTCGTTGAATTCCGAGTAGCACATATGGGTATGAATCTGGGTGGTGTTGGCCACACCTGCAGCGCTTAGCTGGAAGCTCTCTACCGCCCAATCAAGGTATGATTGCCACTCATCTTGGCGCAGCGGTAACCCTTCGCGTAGCGCTGGCTCATCGATTTGAATAATGTTGATCCCGGCTTTTTCCAGATCCAACACCTCATCGCGCAGCGCCAAGGCAATCTGGCGGCAGGTGGTTTCCCGCGGCTGGTCATCACGCACAAACGACCACTGTAGAATCGTCACCGGCCCTGTCAACATGCCCTTCATGGGCTTATCGGTCAGAGTTTGGGCGTACTCGCTCCAGCGCACCGTCATCGGGGCGGGGCGCGATACGTCACCGAAGATCACCGGCGGCTTCACGCAGCGTGAACCGTAACTTTGTACCCAGCCAAAACGGGTAAACGCAAAGCCTTCCAACTGCTCGCCAAAGTACTCCACCATATCGTTACGTTCGGCTTCGCCATGCACTGGCACATCGATCCCCAGCGCCTGCTGGCGTTCAACGGCGTAGGCAATTTCAACCTGCATACGGGCTTCGTAGTCGGCCAACGCCAGCTCACCAGCCTTAAAAGCGCGCCGGGCGGCACGAATCGCATCGGTTTGCGGGAAAGAACCAATCGTCGTGGTGGGGAATAGCGGCAGCTTAAGCGCGCGACGCTGAGCCTCAGAACGCACACCATAAGGCGCCCGGCGCTGGCTATCGGCGGGGCGAACCGCCGCCAAACGCTCACTGACCTCAGCTTGGTGAATACGCGTTGATTCACGCCGGGCATCCAGCGCCCGTGTGGCCTGATCCAGTCGCTGCTCATCGGCAGGCGTGGCGCGGTTATCGATCAAGCGCGCCAAGGTGACCACCTCGTCAAGTTTCTGCCGCGCGAAAGCCAGCCAGCTGATCAGCTCATCACCAAGCTCCGTCTCCTGGGCCAAATCCACCGGCACATGCAGCAGCGAGCAGCTGGGTGCCAACCAAAGCCGCTGCCCCAGGCGCACTTTCAACGGCAGCAGGCGTTCTCGCAAGGCAGCCAAATCGGCCCGCCAGATATTGCGACCATCGACAAACCCCACCGATAGCACCTGATGGGGGCCAAGGCGGTCAATCACACCCTCGACTTGCTGGGGGGCGCGCACGGCATCAATGTGCAACCCTGCCACGGGCAAACGGGTCGCCAATGATAGGTTATCGCCCAAGCCGCCGAAGTAAGTGGCTAGCAATAGTTTTAGCGGCGCAGACTGAAGGCGATGATAGGCACGCTCATAGGCCTGCTGCCATGCCAGCGGCAGATCCTGCACCAGCGCAGGCTCATCCAGTTGCACCCACTCAATGCCTTGGGTGGCAAGCCGCGCTAATATTTCGCCATACACGTCGAGTACGCTGTCGAGCAGCGTCAGGCGGTCAAAATCACCGCCCTTGGTTTTGCCAAGCCATAGCCAAGTCAGCGGCCCCGTCAGCGTTACTTTCGGGGTAAAACCCGCACGTAACGCTTCATCCACTTCGTCAAACAGCCGGTTGGATGCCAGAGTAAAGGTTTGCCCTTCGTGCAGTTCGGGGACGAGGTAGTGGTAGTTGGTATCGAAGTATTTGGTCATTTCACAGGCTGCGGCGGGCTCACCGCTGGGGGCTCTACCGCGGGCCATACGAAAGGTGGTGTCGAGATCGATATCGCCACCTGCCACTTCATTATTGGCGTTAAAGCGGGCAGGCACAGCCCCCAGCGCCACTGAAACGTTCAACACTTGGTCGTAAAATGCGAAATCGCCCACGCTAACGAAATCCAAACCCGCGTCCTGCTGTGCCTGCCAGTGGCGCAAACGCAGCTCGCGAGCGGTGTTTTCCAGCTCGCTACGCGTACACTCGCCTTTCCAGTATGCTTCAGTGGCTTTTTTTAGCTCGCGCTGAGCGCCGATGCGGGGATAGCCGAGAATATGAGAAACTGTCATGATGAACCCTACCAACGTGAAATAATTCACACAGTCTGGGCACCAGGCCTTGATGAATCAAACTAAAGTTTCTAATAGTAAAGATGAAAAACACTCACGATGATTGAGCCACTACATGATTGAGTTACGACACCTACGCACGCTGCTGGCTCTGCGCGAAACCGGCTCCCTGGTCGATGCTGCCGATCGCGTGCATTTGACCCAATCGGCGCTTTCGCACCAGCTTAAAGATCTTGAGAGCCGCGTGGACAGCGCGCTTTTTGTGCGTAAAACCCGCCCGGTGGAATTCACCCGCGCGGGGCTGCGGCTGCTCGCCCTAGCCGACCAGGTACTGCCTGAAGTACGCAAGGCGGAGCGTGATTTGGCGCGCCTGGCAGGCACCGAGCAGGGGCGTTTGCATATGGCCATTGAGTGCCACAGCTGCTTTCAGTGGCTAATGCCCACAGTGGACTATTTTCGCGATCACTGGCCGGAAGTGGAAATCGACATTCCCAGTGGACACCACTTTGACCCGCTTCCGGCGCTTGCCCGAGAGCAGCTGGATCTGGTGATCACCGCTGACCCCCAACCCCTTGAGGGCATTCACTACGCCCCGCTGTTTCGCTATGAAGGGTTACTGGCCGTCGCCCGCCAGCACCCTTTTGCTGGCCGGGGGTTTATAGAGCCCCAGGCACTGGCTGAGGAAACGTTGATTACCTACCCCGTTGAGCAGTCGCGATTGGATATTTTCACCCAGTTTTTGCAACCGGCGAACGTGCGTCCTCAGGAGATTCGTACCGCCGAATTGACGATTATGATGATGCAGCTGGTGGCCAGCGGGCGTGGCGTGTGTGCACTACCCAACTGGGCACTCACCGAGTATTTAGAGCGCGATTACGTTAGCGCGGTGAAGCTAGGCGAGCATGGGGTATGGAGCACGCTGTATGCGGCGATTCGCGAAGAGACCCGCGAAGCGCCATGGATGCAGGATTTTTTACGCACGGCGCGGGAGACCTCCTTTGCAGTGCTATCCGGGGTCAAGCCTGCGGATCGCGACGCGGAACCAGCAGCGTAAAGCGCGCGCCGCCCAAAGTGGGACTGGTATCGATGGTCACGCTACCACCGTGCCCGGCCATGATTTTCTGCACAATCGAAAGCCCTAACCCGTAGCCACCAGAGCTGCGAGCACGGCTGTCGTCCAGACGGGCAAACGGCTTGAAAATATCCGCCCGCGCTTCCGGCGGAATGCCGGGGCCGTCGTCTTCAACGTCAATACGCACCAGATTGGGTTCATCCCAGAGGTGAATCATCACCTGGGACTTAGCATGGCGGCAGGCGTTGCCGACTAAATTCTGCACCGCACGCTGAAGATAGCGCGGCTCCGCCAGCAGCTCGATTTCAGGACCAGGCGCAAGCGCCAACGCTAAGCCCCTATGCAGCGGCGACAGCGTATCAATCACCCGTTCCGCCATGGCCCGACACTCTACCAGCGCCGTTTCAAGCTCAGCGCCGTTAACCGTTTCTCCACCCAGTCGTGCATAGGTGAGAATTTCATCAACTAACTCATCGAGCTCGGCAATGTCCGCATCGATCCCCTGAAGCTGGCGGCGAATGGCGGGTTGATCGGTCATATCCTCGACCATCTGCACGGCAAAGCGAATACGCGCGACCGGGGTGCGCAGCTCGTGGGAAACCGCCCGAATCATCTCCTGTTGACCGCGCAGCAGGCTCTGCACCTGATTGGCCATGCCATTAAAAGCCATCCCCAAGCGGCCTAAAAAGTCGCCGCTCTCTACCTTTACCCGGGTTTCCAGGCGGCCACTGGCAATCCGCGTGGCAGCCAGCTCCAGCCGCGCCATGCGGGCTTCGATACTGCGCATAATCAAATAAATAATCAGGCTGAGAACGATCATCAGCCCCATCAAAAGGGGTAAGTGCAAATTCAGCGGTAAGGTGTCGCCGCGGGAAATAGGCCCCGCTTGCAGCCATTGTGACTCGCCTGGCAACTGATAGAGCAGCGTAATTGAAAGCTTATCAGAAACGAGTTGGGTGATGACGTTGCCCCTGACCAGCTGAGCCTGCTGCGCCGCCGTTAGTCCCGCAGGCAACGAAGGCAAAAGCTGCAACGGCCAACTCCCTGGACGCAATTGGGCAATGCGGCCATCACGCTCTGCCGCGGGCGCTGCCGCGAGCCACCCACCAAGCAACTCAATGCTGCCATGCCACTGGTGCTCACTCCAGTCATCGAGTCGTGCTTGCAGCAGCCAGGTGTCGCTGGGCAAACGCTGTTGCAGTAGCCAGGGGCTTTCAGCGACCAGTATTTTGCCCTGCTCCAGGCGCGACCGTTCGAAAAATCCCAAATCCGCATCGCCGATAGGCTGCAGGGTCAGCTGTAAATCGAGCTGTTCCGAAAAATGCTCAAGCAGAGCATTTCGCTGTTCAACCGGTGCGTCGGCGAGCTGTTGCGTCATCAACGACATAGGCAGCGCGGCGAGCTGCTCACGATAGTCTTCACGGCGCACCTGTTCGATAAAGGAGCGCCCCGCTAAGGCGATCACAAAAACCACTAATAGCGCGATGCCCAACAGCAAATAGAAGCGTAAAAACGAGCCGTTACTGAGCACCCGCCGCATGATGCCATCCCTCTGAATGATCAACTGTCTTTGACGAAAAGATAACCTTTGCTGCGCACGGTTTTGATCCGGTGAGGCTGATTCGGATCATCGCCAATTTTGGGTCGAATGCGCGATACGCGTACATCAATCGAGCGGTCTTGGCCGTCGTACTTAATGCCCCGTAAGTCGCTGAATATCTCTTCGCGGGTGAGTACTCGGCCAGCGTTACGGCCCAGTAACCAAAGTAGGTCAAACTCAGCGCTGGTTAAGTCAATTCGCTCGCCTGAAAGCCAGGCTTCACGAGTGGCGTTATCGATCTCCAGGTTTTCAAAACGCAGCCGCATTTCGCCGTCTGGTGCCGGCCCGTCGGCACGGCGCAGCAGCGCGCGCATACGCGCCAATAGCACCCGCGGTTGAACCGGCTTCGGCACGTAGTCGTCGGCGCCCATTTCGAGCCCCAAGACCTGATCAAGATCATCGGTGCGAGCGGTCAGCATCATGATCGGGCCGGCAAAATTGGGTCTAACACGACGACAAATCGCCAGGCCGTCCTCCCCCGGCAGCATTAAGTCTAAAATCACCAGATCGGGCTGTAGGGTTAAAATACGGTCGACCCCTTTCGCACCGTCAGCTTCCAGCGTTACTTGGAAGCCGTTCGCTTCCAAGTAATCACGGGTCAGCTCGGCTAAACGCTGGTCATCCTCAATGATCAGGACATGATCTTGATCAGGATAGTCAGGCATTACAGACTCTTGCGACTCAAGCGCCTGAAATTGCTGTTCCAAATGATCTACCATCCTCTTTATGCACTCCGCTTAGGCTGTTTATTTTTTCACCCGCTCACCCAATACCAACGCAGGCGCCCTATGATTGGCACTCAGGATAACTCAAAACTATCAAAACACCCGCTTCTGTCGTTACAATCATGCGCATTGATCGGTAGACAAGGCCCGATACTTGATTCTCGCACCTGCGGAAGCTACTGTTAAGGCGCGAACTGTCGACAATTTGACAGGAGGAACCTGCCATGGGAAGTAGCAAAACGAAAAGTGTCATTAAGCGTGTTTACGTTCCAGCCCAAGTGCGCGACCTGCCCAATGGGGAGAAGTTAAAAATCCCAGGGCATTACAAGGCGCCGCCAGGGGAAGAAAACGACACCATTGAGTAATGTTTGGTTAAGTATATCTATTGCTAAAGCATACTTAAAAAGGCAGACCACCAGTGGCCTGCCTTTTTTACTTAGCTACTTTTTTACAACTACTTTTTTCGACTACACATTTTGACGCAATTGCACGAGGCGGGCTTTTCAACAGCTTTGCTTTTCAGCGGCTACCCTTTGGGCCCAAACAGAAACCATGCAATTAAGCCGACTAACGGGAAAAACAGCAGCACCAGGATCCATATCAGCTTAGCAAGACCACCCGCGCCGCTTTTGGCTACTTTCACAATGGCCCAGATCACAATGATGAGCCAAATTAGCCCTAATAAACCACCTACTTCAATGCCCATAGCAACTCCTTAGCATGTTGGCACTCGTATTAATTTAGACAATCATATCAGTGGCACATTCACAAGCCGAACTCACTGCTCGGGAAGGCTCAACACCATCTCACCCGACTGTATTTCAATCGACAATAAATTTAAAAAGCTCATGCCGAGTAGAACGGTGTCACGCTCCATGCCGGGGCTGATAGACCCCTGCACATTCTGCACTTTTAGACCGCCCAGAGAAACCTCATCGAGTTCGGTTAAAGTACCTTCAACTCGACCATTGGCGGTATTGAACCAAGCGCGGCGTCCCGGTTTTAGGCCTAACTCGCTAGCCAAATCGACCGGTATGGCGACATAGGTGGCGCCAGTATCGAGCAAAAAGGTCACCGGCGTGCCGTTGATGCGTCCCGGCGCTTCAAAGTGCCCTGCCCGGTTACGTTTTAAGGTAACCGGCTCACCTGCAGGTAGCGTATGCACAATATTCGCGTTCGGGCGCATCATCTCTTCGAGACCACCGTGAATCCACCAAGTGCCCACCGCCATTAACAGCACCCAAAACAGCAGCATCATAACGATACCACCGCGTTGCGCTGTTTGACCTGCCAGGTGCGTTGCCATGCTCCACCTCACTGAGGTAAGGATGCCTCGTTAGCGTTATTAGTGTTGCTATAGCTGTTGGCTTCCCAGGCGAGCGCCGCCTCCCGACCACGGCGCTCGTTGACCCTGGCGCAAATCAGCATCGCGATAACGAACAGGGCAACACATAATAGAATAGACGCTTGCAAACCAACCAGCGTCTGCAACACCCCCAGCATGACGATCCCCAACACCCCTGCCAACTTATTCGCCAGCCCCCAGAAGCCGAAGAACTCGGCTGATTTCTCCAAGGGTGAAAATAGCCCCACCAGAGCCCTGCTGGCAGATTGGCTGGAACCCAGGCTAAGCCCCGCCAGGCAGCCGACTATCAAAAATACGTACTGTGCCTGCCACTGCAGGTCAAACTGCCCGTTTACCCACTGCGTCATCTCCGGCGTTGCCCAGATAGCAATAATCGCCAACACCCATAGCGCCAGGGTCATTTGGTACGTTCGCTTGGCACCTAGCTGATCCTGTATCCAGCCAAACCCCAGAGCCCCTGCTGCAGCGGTCACTTGGACAATAATAAACATGATATTACGTACGCTTTCATCCCAGCCGATCACTTGAGCACCATAAATAAAGGCGAACGCGATGATGATGTAGACGCCGGCCATCGAGAACAGCAGTGAAATCAAAAATACCGTCAGATCTTTAAAATAGCGCAGCTCGTGAAGGGTGGTGGTGACGCGGTTCAGGGCAATATGCCGATAAGAGACGCCACGGGGCTGAGGGGTGCCACGCTCTTTTAGCCATAAAAACGTAGGAATAGCGGTAATCAGAAAAAAGCCGGCCGCAAAGGGCCCCACCCAGCGTATGCGCTCAAAGTTTTCCGCGCTGGCCTCGCCTAGCACCACCAGGGTAAAACCTGCCGCAAACAGTCCACCGATGTAGCCGAGCGCCCAGCCAAAGCCAGAAATTTTGCCCAGCGACTGCGGCGGCCCAAGTTCAGGTAAAAATGCAGCAATAAATGACTCCCCCATGGAGTACGCGTAGTTAGACAGCACGATCAATAACAAGCCGATAACGACATAGCCCGGCTCAACGAAGTAGAGCATGCCCGTAGTGACCACGGTGGCGAGATAACTAATCAGCAGAAAGCGTTTTTTCTCCGCCCGGTAATCCATCACCGCTCCGCACAACGGCGCGGTAATCACCACCATTAGATAACTAATCGCCAGGGCCAGGCTCCACAAAAAGTTGGCCAACCGGAAATTATCGCCCCGATCCCCCACAATGACTGTGGTGAAAAGCTCGCCAAATACCACGGTAATAATCAAAAGCGTGTAGGCCTGGTTGGCAAAATCAAACATCGCCCAGCCGAAAATTTCTCGACGCGATGCGTAGCCATCCGTCGCCTTAGCAGTGTTAGCAGGCAGCATTAGTTTTCTCTCACAGGGGAAGCCGTAAGGCTAGCAGATAGAACCGCCAAGGCGCCACGGCTTGCGTTGGCAGATTAGAGATGACAGCCGACCAGCGTTGCTCTAAGTTTGATTGATTGATCAGTAATACGGATAGAACTGCGATGGGATTAGCCCAGCCATCTCTACGGCCAGTGTACCGACAACCCTTAACCAGGTTGATGGCCACGCTATGCCTCTGGCTGGCAATCGTCGCAAGCGGACAGGCTGATGAGCCCGACACCTTGGCGGCATTAACCTTTATTACTGAAGAGTACCCGCCCTATAACTATATCGATAATCAGCAATTAACCGGGATATCGATTGATTTGTTGGAGGCTATTTTTGCAGCGACAGAAACACCATTAAGCCGTAATGACGTCCGTCACTACCCTTGGATTCGCGGCTATGAGCTGGCGCGCAGCCAACCTAATACGGTGCTATTTTCCACTACGCGTACGCCCTCAAGAGAGGTCAATTTCCACTGGGTGGGGCCGATTGCTCAAGACCGGGTCGTACTGCTAGCCCACCGCGACGCACCGATTGTGGTTGATTCTTTGGCTCAAGCGATTGATCGCGGCCTGACCGTAGCGGTCATTCGGGAAGATATCGGTGCCCAGGCACTGTTGGAAGCTGGCTATCCTGAGCACTTACTCGTATCCGCTATTGATAACCGAAGCGCACTCAATATGCTAACCCGCGGGCGAGTTGACCTATGGGCTTACAGTCAGAATGTGGCTGGCTGGATAGCGGAGTCAGAAGGTTATCCTAAAGATATTTTAACCCCCCCACACACCCTCAGCGAATCTTCGCTATACTTTGCCATCAACAAAGCCACGGATCCACGTCTGGTAGCGCTGATGCAGCAGGCCTTAAACAGGGTGCAAGCGGGACGAGTCGAGAGGTAGTTGACGATGGCTAACGACCTAACTCGCCGATGGCAATACTGCATGGGTGCCCTGATCACCGTTATCGGTAGCTGCAGTCTGCCACTTCATGCGATGCCGCTGACGATCAATACCGAAGAGTATCCACCGTTCAATTATTCGGACGACCAAGGGCAAATAATCGGTAGTGCGACGCGACTGCTACGTGATGCGCTTCGCCAAGCTGACATAGAGGCTAATTTTCGGCTGCTGCCTTGGGCACGCGCTTACACCGAAGCACGCTTAAGGGAGAACCATTGCGTCTACTCCACCACCCGCACCCGTGAGCGTGAAGCGCTGTTTCACTGGGTGGGGCCACTGGTCGTCAATGAATGGGCAGCGTTCAGTTTAGCCGAGCGTGGGCTCAATGTTGATTCACTTTCCGGGCTGAACGCTTGGCGAGTGGGCAGTTTTAGGGAAGATGCCATAGGCGATTACGTCGCTGATAGCGGCATTAATGTGCTACTTGCTCCTTCGGAGCGAGAAAATATCGCGCGTTTAAAGGCGGGGCTACTAGATGTGATTGTGACAGGCAAAGCAACCGGTGAATTTATGGCATATGAACAGGACATCGCGCTAGCGCATTTATTTACTTTTTATCGCGCACCGCTTTATCTCGCCTGCCACCTCAACGTTTCGAAAGCACTGCTGGAGCGACTGCAAGCCCAGCTGGATGCCCTGCAGGGGGAGAGCCAGTGATAAGTCCCCGCCCTCGCTTTCCTATGTTGACCACTGGCGTCGCGCCTAAAAAAGGCAGCCTGACCACTAAGCAAGCGCTACTCACCCTGCTCATTGCTATGCTGATTAGTGGTGTAGCAGGAAGTATTGAACTTCTCAGCCACGCTACCAATATGCGCCAGGAAACCGAGCAACGCATTACTCAACAGTTGGCGGTCGTTAACGGCGCCGCAGCAGAGGCCGCTTTCCAGCTTAACCCCGACCTCGCCCACCAAATCGCCTATGGGCTATTTAATGCTGACGAGGTCGCATGGGTGTCGATTCGTGACGATTTTGGGCGCGCTCTGGCTGAATTTGAGAGGCCAAAACAGGCTGATTCGACTTGGCTCAGCCAATATTTATTTGGCGATATACTGCACCACCAAACCGACCTCGCCTACTACATGGGCAGCGACATGCCGGAAGCTGTCGTCGGCGAGATTGAGCTGATGCTGGCAGAAGGTTACTTAACCCAGCAGTTCCTCGCGCGTATTTACACGGTGGTCGGGGTGAGTATTTTAGAGGCGTTTATTTTAAGCCTAGTGGTGATCGCTTTTTTTCATCTATTTATTACTCGCCCATTGCTCAAGGTACACGCAGCTATTGCCCAAACCGATCCCAATCGTCCCGGCCAGTGGCCCAAGCCAATGTTGCGAGGACATCAGCATGATGAGTTAGGGCATCTGGTGGATAGTTTGGATCATTTGTTAAACGCGTTTCAGCAAGGCTTGGAGCAGCGCGACCAGCTCCATCATCTCTCTAATATGGATGGCTTGACGGGCGTGGCGAACCGACGCCACTTCGATGAGTTTTATCAACAACACTGGCACTTGGCGCAGCAAACCCAGCAGCCGCTATCGGTGATTTTTATCGATATCGATAACTTTAAGGAGTTTAACGATCATTATGGGCACGCCATGGGCGACGACACCCTGCGCGCCGTAGCAAAAGCGCTCAATCAGTGCATTGCCCCCGCCAGGGATTTACTCGCCCGCTACGGCGGCGAAGAATTTGTCTGTGTACTGCCAGGTCAGGATCATGACGACGCTGTGGGCGTTGCCAACTGCTTGCGCGAAGCAGTGCTGTCACTGGCCATTCCTCATGCTTTTTCAAGCACCCATTCAGAGCTTACCGTTAGCATGGGTGTTGCCAGCATGTCGCCCGGCTTATCAATTAGTGCTGAAGCGCTGATTGAGCGTGCCGACCAGCACCTTTACCACGCCAAACGACTGGGTCGAAACCGGGTCGAAACACGCAAACGCCCGGCATAAAGCCGGGCGTTAAGCACACATATTGCACAGAGCTGGTACTTTAAAGCAGCCAGTGAGCGGCCACAGCAGCCAGACCAATGATCATCGCCGTTAGCACCGCTACTGTGACTACCCTATCTAGCCAGCGATCGAAAGCAACTCCTTTAGCCTGCCGTCGTGTCGCTCCATGGCGCCCTTGCCGCGCCATCAGCATTTTCGCTTCATGTGTCGCTGCTCCCCAACTACCTTGCCCCGCAATCAAAGGCTTGGTTACTTTTTATTAGTGCTGATGACTGATGCTAACTATTAATGCGCCGATTGACCACACTCGGTGCACGGCGCAAGCGCTCTTCTTCACCTAACAGCTCGGCTTCAAAGGCGTCCGCACCCACCGGCGTTTCGCCATGGCGGCGATAAAGCTGCGTTAGCATCGCCTTGCGGTCGGCGCGTAGTTCCTGAACTAATACGAACACCATCATATACAAGATAAAGGTGAACGGCAGTGCCGACAGCACCGAAGCCGATTGCAGCCCCGTTAAGCCACCTGAGGCAATTAACGTCAGGCAAATAGCGGCGATCAGCACACCCCAAATGACGCGCTTATAGAGCGGCGGATTGATCGAACCATTATCGGTCATTTGCGCCACGATATACGAGGCCGAGTCAGCGGAGGTGACCAGGAAAATAAAGATCAGCAGCATCGCAACGACCGACAGCACGCCGGTAAAGGGCATCAACTCAAACATCTCGAACAGTGCGACGGTTATATTATCCTGGGTTGCGGCAGCAAGACCGATATCGGTACCGTTCAACTCCATGTGCAGCGCCGCGCCACCGAATACGCCAATCCATAAACAGGCCAGCAGCGGCGGTACGAACAGCACCCCAAACACATACTCTTTGATGGTACGACCCCTTGATACCCGGGCAATAAAGGTACCTACAAACGGCGACCAGGCAATCACCCAGGCCCAATAGAAAATCGTCCAGTTGCTTGCCCACTCATTATCACCATAGGGAGAAATGCGCAGGCTCATGCCGATAAAATTCTGCAGATAATCACCAATCCCCACCGTGATGGTCTCTAATATCGCCACGGTGGGGCCAGTGAACAGCACATACAGCATCAACCCGATACATAAAATCATATTAAGGTTAGAGAGGCGTTTAATGCCTTTATCCAAACCCGACCAGGTGGAAGCCATATAGGCGCAGAACATCACGAAAAGAATCACAAACTGCCAGAAACCGTTCTCCGGCAGGCCAAACACAGCGTTTAAACCGCCATTCATCTGCAGCACGCCTAACCCTAACGAGGTAGCCACCCCCATTACGGTGGCGACCACGGCAAATACATCCAGCCAGGAAGCGTAGGGACGAATTTTAGGATTCTTAGCCGTTATCGATGACAGTACGGACGACACCAATCCTGCCTGCCCTTTGCGGAACTGAAAATAGGCAATGATCAAACCGACAATCGAGAAAGCTGCCCACTGGTGTATCCCCCAGTTAAAGTAGCTGTATTGAATAGCGTAGCGGGCGGCCGCTTCGGTTTCGGCGGTTCTGTCGCCATAGGGCGGCTCAATGAAGTGAAACATGGGTTCCGCCATACCATAGAAGACCAGTCCGACACCAAAGCCTGCGGCCAGCAGCATGCTGATCCACGAAAAGAATGTATAGTTGGGTCGACTGTCCTGGGGGCCTAAGCGCACCTTGCCATACTTGCTTAGCGCCAGACCAAACAGAAAAATGACAAAACCAAAAACCGAAAATAGATAAAACCACCCGAATAGCCCGGTAACAGTAGTCAGTGCGCCCTCTGCAACGTTGGCAAATCCTTCAGGAAATGACGCCCCAACAACTACCAAGCCAAAAATAATCACCACCGATGCGATGAATACCGACTTGCCTCCATGATTAGCCATATAACCGTCCTGTTAAATGAGCTCTGTTTAGGTAAGCACTGCGTATTAAGCGCATGCTTGTACAACTAAACCTGCCTTGTACAGCTTAATGGTAACAGTTGAAAAATCTAATCGCACTGTGGCCAAGCAGTGAACTTGCTAGAGCTACTGTGTTCCAATGGGTGCGAATAACCGATGGAGGCTCTCATGCCACAGATGAATCGCGACCAACGCAACGCTGCATGGCAAGCGGCTAACCAATGGCGCGCCCGTGCTGCGCAAACTCAACCCACCGGAGTGGCGGGCAGCTTGAAGCTGCTGCTCACGTGGCTGGCGTTTGGCGCGTTAATGATAGTCGGCGTGGTACTCGGCCTGTTTTTCTTGCTGATTGGCTGGGCAATGATGCCGTTTATGCGCCATAAAATGAAAAAGCGTATGGAGCAGATGCGCGCCCAGCAGGCACAGGATATAGGTGGGGGATATTCTCAAGGGCATTCTCACGGACATGCTTCCCCGCATACGTCTGCGCAAAACCGTCCTGGTCATCAGGATGTCTTGGAAGGCAGCTATGAAGTTAAAGATGATCGTTAATTAACCCGTTAGTCACTTTTTCGCGCCACCTAGTGCCGTATACTTTGTTACAGCGGCGCGTAAACCCAGGTAAATGCCGCGGCCAAGGTCAGCGGCATAACGACCAGACTGCCCAGGTTACCAATCAGCACCAGCGAAGCCACTTTTTGTGGCGCCAGCTTATACTGCTCTGCGACCAAGTAATTCAACACCGCAGGCGGCAGTGCCGCAAATACCAGCAGCACCGCCGCCTGAAGCGCATTTAGTGGCAGTAGCCACATCAACGGCAAAGCAATTACTAACCCGGAAAGCGGACACAGCACCGCCCCCAGTATCCCCGTACGCCAATCGCTAAAGTCGATCTCCAAGAGCCGCACCCCTAACGCAAACAGCATTAGCGGAATACATACCCCGCCTAGCATATGCATCGCCTCCAGTAGCCAGCCAGGCAGCGGCAGGCCACTGATATTCACCGCTAAACCCGCCAGACTCGCGAGTACAATTGGCATGCGCAGCATTCGCCAGAGCGAAGTGCGCGGGTTAAGCATGTAAAGCCCCACCGAAAAGTGCAGCAGCATTTCAACGATAAACACCACCACCGCCGCAGGAAGCGCCTCAGCACCAAATGCCAACACCAGCAGCGGCACGCCCATATTGCCCGCATTGTTGAACATCATCGGCGGAAGGAAGATCTTGCTATCCAGCTTTAGCCACTTTGCCAGCGGCCAAAGTACAAGCCCCGACCCCAGCACTACTGCTATCGCTGCCGTGGCCAGCCAGGCGTACTCAGCTAACGGCGCTTGCCGGTCAGCCAGCACGGCGAACACCAATAGCGGAACGAACAGCTCCATGTTGAGGGTATTGAGACTGCGAATATCCGGTGTACGGTAGCGCCCATAGGCTGCGCCACAGCCAGCGATTAAAAATACTGGCAATAGCGTGGCCAGAATATGTCCAATCATACGGACCGCCCAGCCCTATTCCTTGTTATCACTGTTGCGTCCTGGTTACCGTCTGACTAGCGGTTATCGGCGGTGGAAGGTTCAAGAAAGCGCTGCCAGAGCGCGGTGACTATATCGCGATGCGCACGGAATTCCTCACCATCGCTGAGTGCTTTCTGACCGGTGAGCGCCGCTCGGTGCGTAGCGCTGCGATAAGCCAGATAAGCCTCGCGAAGACGCTCTGCCTCTTCAGCTGGTAAGTGCCCACTCTCGGTCAGGCTCTCTAGAATGCGGATATTATCGCTGTAGGTAAGTAACGCAGGCGTTTGGTGAGCAAGCGCTAACACCGCGTATTGGCAGAGAAACTCGATATCCACCATACCGCCCGCATCGTGTTTGACGTTAAAGGTATTGCTGGTGGTTTTACTGCCCAGATGGTCGCGCATTTTCTGACGCATCTTGACCACCTCTTCACGCAGTGCAGCTTTATCTCGCTCACCACCTAGAATATCGCCCCGTAACTGACTGAATTTCTCGGCCAGCGAATCGCTCCCCGCCACCACCCGGGCGCGCACCAATGCCTGGTGCTCCCAGGTCCAGGCATTCTGACGCTGATACTCGGCAAAGGCTTTAAGCGATGTCACCAATAGTCCTGAATTACCCGAAGGCCGCAGGCGCATATCCACTTCATACAGCGTGCCGGTGGGCGTTACCGCGGTGAGCAGGTGAATAATACGCTGTCCCAGACGGGTAAAAAACACTGGCGTATCAATGGGTCGTGGACCATCAGTTGTGCCCTGACCATCGCTATCGTGAAGGAAAACAAGATCTAAATCGGAGCTGTAGCCCAGCTCAATGCCGCCCAGTTTGCCGTAACCAACGATCAGAAAAGCCGCTTCCCCGGCATTCAGCCCCTCAGGAACACCGTGCTTGCGGGTAATATGCTTCCACGCCATCGCCAACACGGCATCGAGAATGACTTCGGCGATATAGGTTAAGTAATCGCTTACTTTCATTAGATGCCGAGTACCCACGATATCCGACGCCGCTACGTGCAGGGTTTGAGCGTGTTTAAAAACGCGCAATGCCTCTAGCTGGGCCTCTTCATCATCCTCTGGCAAACGATTCAGCGTTTGGCGCAGCTCATCGGCAAGGCGCGCTTTATCGGCGGGGGTATACAGCGTTTCTGGCGTCAGCAGCTCGTCGAGCAGAATGGGATAACGCGACAGCTGTTCAGCTATCCAGGGGCTCGCGGCGCACAAGCGCATCAGGTGTTCGAGCGCCTGGGGGTTTTCGCGCAGCAGCGCAAGGTAAGCTGTACGCCGCAGTACGGCCTCAATCAGCGGCTGTACCCGTTCAAGCGCGGTATCCGGTGCTTCATTGCCCGCCACCGCATCCAACAGCAGCGGCATTAACGCATCCAAGCGCTCGAAGCCAATCCGCTGCATGCTTTGCACTTGCCGAGAATGATAAAGGCTATGCAGCCGCTTCAAGGCTTTTTCTGGCTCGTTAAAACCCGCATCAAAAAGGTGCGCGGTAGCCTCCGGCACCTCTAACTCGCCGCGCCAAATAAGCCGCCACTGAGCCAAGCCAAGCTGGCTATCATCGTTGGCCTCATCGACATCCTCTTCGGGGTCGGCAATCACGGCATCAAAGTGTTGGCGCACCCGCTCGCGCACTTCGTCAAGCTGGGCTATCAACCCCGGCCAATCTTCATGCCCCATGGCGAAGGCTACCCGTTCACGATCAGCATCATCGCTGGGCAAGGTCTGTGTCTGACGGTCTTCCAGTGCTTGGAGAGCGTGTTCGACATCGCGCAGAAAAGCATAATCAGGCAGCAGCTCATCGACCACTTCCTGCGGCAACAGGCCCAGCTCGGGCAAACGATTGAGCGCCGTTTTTAGCGATGTCACCTGCAGCTCCGTATCGCGGCCGCCGCGAATCAGTTGGAACGCCTGCACGACGAACTCAACCTCACGAATGCCGCCGGAGCCAAGTTTGATATTGCTCTGCATGCCTTTGCGCTTCACTTCGCGGTTGATCATCGCTTTCAGTTCACGCAGCGACTCAATGGCGCCAAAATCCAGGTATTTGCGATACACAAAGGGGCGCAGCCCGGCCAACAGCTCATCGCCCGCGTCCAGATCCCCCGCGACCGGGCGCGCCTTGAGCATGGCGTAACGCTCCCATTCGCGGCCTTGATCCTGGTAGTAGCTAGAGAGCATGGCAAAACAGCCCACCAGCGGCCCGCCGTCGCCCAAAGGCCGCAAGCGCATATCGACACGGAAGGCGAAGCCATCGGCGGTCATGGCATCCAGGGCGGCAATCAGCTTTTGCCCCAGCTTGGTAAAGTATTCCTGGTGCTCTAACGGTTTGCGCCCACCTTGCGTCTCACCTTTTTCAGGGAAGGCAAAGATCAGATCGATATCGGAAGAGAGGTTCAGCTCCCCAGCACCTAGTTTGCCCATACCCAGAATCACCAGACGCTGGGGCGTGCCGTCTTTACGTGGGGCAGGTAAGCCCCAACGCGGCGCGTAAAAACGTTCAAGCCAGGTTAATGCCGCTTCCAAGCATATTTCGGCAAGCTCAGACACCGCCGTGGCGGTACTCCACATGCTATGGCCAGAGGCACGGTTAAGGTCACGCCAGATAATCCCCAGCATACGCTTGCGACGAAAACGGCGGATTACCCGCTGCATCGCCTCTTCGTCTTCGGCACTCTCAAGTGACTCACTCAGCCAGCTAGCCAGCTCATCTCGACCTGGGTTTACGTCCAACTCACCGGCAATATCCAACTCGGTCAACCACTGGGGGTAGCGAACCAAGGTATCCAGCGCGAAGGTCGAGATGGTCAATACTCTAGCAAGCGCCTCGCGACGCTGCTCCGAAAGCCCTTGCCAATTACTGGAAGGCAATTCCTGCTTGGTCATCTCGGCGACATTATCGGCTTGAGCAAGCGCCTCGCGTAGCCGCTTCCAGGCGGATTGGGTGGCGGTATGTAACGACGCTGGCAGCGTCGACAACGGTAAGAAATCGTCGTTCACTTGCATAACTACCTCGCTGACAGCGCGTCAAAAACGTTCGCTTTCAATTACCTGCTTAGCTAAAGAATTTTTCCCAGCCCAATAGCCCCCAGGTAAGCCCGGCCATGATCAGCGACAGCATCACCGCCGCCGAACCGATATCCTTGGCCCGCCCTGAAAGCTCATGGTGCTCGGTACCAATCCGATCCACCACGTTCTCAATCGCACTATTAAGCAGCTCCACTATCAGTACAAAAAACAGACTACCCACTAGCAGTAGCCAACTGATAGGTCCTTCACCGATCCACCAGGCAAGCGGCAGCAGTACTACCGTAATGCCGACCTCTTGACGGAAAGCCGCCTCGTTTCTGAACGCCGCTTTCAGGCCTTTCCACGAATAGCGCGTGGAGTGAACCAAATGTGTTAAACCGGTATGCCCAGGTTTCATGCAGATCGCCTCACCTTGTGAGCGTAGAGTTTGTTCAATTCGCTAACATCATTGCTTCTAGATCCTGTGACAACGGATCCAGCACTTCAGTCCAGCTTAAATAAGGCGTACTGCCGTTACCATTGACCATGACACTAAACACCCCCCAGCGCCCTTGCGCAGTGCGAAAATAGCCCGCCGCGGCGCGTACTGCAAAAGGTTGGTTAAGCGTGCCGGTTTTGATCATGACATTGTTTTGAAACGTGGAGGAACCTCGCCGAATGAAGCGCATTACCCCGTTAGCGGGTGACTGAAAGGCCGCCACAAAGCTGGGAAACAGGCTACTTTGACGAAACATGTCCTCCAGCATTACGTTAACGCCCTGAGCAGATGTACGGTTTTCAGTGGTCAGCCCGCTGCCACTATACAGTGTTAACGGCCCGTGCCCGGGCAGGCTGTGGGCGTAAGTTTCAATCGCCTGGCCCGCCTGGCGTAGCTGTGCCTGGGGTGTCTCGACGAGATCCAGCGCCAGCACATCGGCCATATAGTTATTGGAGTAGTTCATGATGCGCAGCAATAGCTCTTGCAGTGGCTGGCTGTCCACCGCCGCCAGACGCTGGGCGCTGCTAGGCGGCTGAGACGAGCTAACGCGCCACGCTTCGCGTACCTGTATACCCGCCTGGTTCAACATGCCCATTAGCACTTGCGCGGTTGTTTCGGCGGCATCCCCTGCGCCACGGTAGACATCGCGTGCAGTGGCGTTGGTGGAGATCTGCCCCGTCAAGCGCATCACGTCGCCACGCTCATCGGTAATTCGTTCAGCGCTAATCTCAGTACCGCTATTGGCGGGGCGAGTGATTACTTGGTTATCAATGGTGATCAGCGACGTCTGGCTATCGCATAGCCCCACTTGGGCGGGCTCACCCGCGCTCGCCGCTGGCGCGACATTAACGCACCAGCTACCAAAGTTAACGCCAGCCGAGGAGAGCGGCGCGCTATAGGCATTGGCAACCCGAGTCAGGGCATTACAGCGGTCAGTGGTAATACAGTCCACTGAACCAAAGCGCCACTGGCTGACCACCAACGCCCCCTCTACCTCACGCACCCCGGCTAAGTGCAAACGCTGCACCAGGCGCCAAAGGTTTTCAGTGGTTAGGCCCGGGTCCCCGCCGCCCTCAAACACCAAGTCACCGCGTAACACCCCATTTTCAATGCTAGCGGAGCTGACCAGTTGGCTGGTAAAGCGGTGCTGGGGGCCAAAACGGTTTAGCGCCGCCGCCGACAAGTAGGCTTTAGTGACCGAAGCGGGCGACAGCTGTCGATCCGGGGTGATGCTGCCCAACAACGCATTGGCGCCTGCATCGGCATCCAAAAGACGTGCTTCCGCGCTAATCGAAAAGCCTTTGCTCTGCAGTTGGCCCAGGCGATTGAAATCGGCGAACAGACTGGTGCTGGCACACAGCGCCAATGTGGCTACACCTGTCACCAGCGACCAGCGTTGCATGCGCTTAACAGCAAAAAAACACCCCATTACAGCTCCTCAATGCACATTCATTTTTGAAAACATTTGCAGCATGACCACGCCTGCTACTATCAAACTAATTCCTATCACCGCCGGCAAATCAGGCTTCTCACCGAATACCACTATGCCGACCAGGGTGACCAGCACAATGCCCAGGCCTGCCCAAATCGCATAGGCAACCCCTACCGGCAGCGTGCGCAGCACCAGGCTGAGCAAATAAAAAGCTAACCCGTAACCCACTACCACCACCACGCTGGGTAGCGGGCGCGTGAAACCCATGGAGGCTTTTAAGGCGCTCGTGGCGATCACTTCGGCCACAATCGCCAACACCAAATAGACAAACGTCATGTTCGCTCCAACTCAACGCATAAACGCCACAGAGCCTGGCCACTTCGAGCATACTTAGCTTCGAAAGGGGTTAAATAGTCCCCTTTAGGCGCAATTTCAGTCACCGCTGCCTGTTTGCCGGTTACCTGTGCCACTGCCAAAGCAAACTCTTCAACGTAGAGGGACCAGTTGGAGCGCAACTCAAGGCGCCCGCCAAGCGCCAACAGTGTGGGTAAAACCGCATGGCCATGCCAGCGCATTTTTAGGTGCCCCGCCTTGGGATAAGGGTTCGGATAAAGGAGAAAGTGATGCTCTGGCGCCCAACCAGCCTGATAGGCCAAGCGCCAAAAGTCGACCAGATCCGCTCTTACCAGCAGCGCATTGTCAGGCAACTGGCCGTGGTCGCGCCCCAAACGATCCTCGCTGCGATCCACGCCGATTATCGCATGGGCAGGGAACTGCCTCGCCAGTTGGCGGGTCGATATCCCCACGCCACAGCCCGAATCGAGTATCAACGGTGCCTGACGGCCCACGAACCACTCCGCCGCCAGGGCGAAACTGCGCTGCGTGTGTTCGGCGATTGGTTTCCGTAGCGGATGCGTTAACGCTCGACTCACTCGTCGGGCAAGATCCTGATGTGGGCCTGGCTGATTAGAAACCACTGGTCGAGAAGTATGCTGCATGCCATTACTCGGCTGAAAAGCGTGATTCTATCAGTCTCGAACGCTTGCGGCATGACGCCGTTGCTCAGCCGGTGCTATGATCACGCATAACGTGCTTCTTAGCGTACTTATTTAAGCGCAGGGTACTAGGCATCATATACCGAGTACTTTTGCCAATAATTGTTATTACCACCACCGCACCACGAGGAACCCGGCTTGTCACACTTACCGGTGATTGTCGGCATGGGCGGCATCAATCCCGCTGGCAGAACCTCTGGCCATCAGGCCTTCCGCCGCACCGTGCTTGATGCCCTTCCTGCTGACCAGCAACGCCAGACACTGGAAGGCTTGGCCGCGCTTATGCGTTTAGTCGAGCACTCCGAAGAGGGGTGGCACGATAGTCAAGGTCAGCCCGTAGAGGCCCCAGCGCAGTCGCTGCGCGATCAGGTGCTGAACCACACCCTGATCCGACGCAACGAAGACCCGCGCTTTCTCGACCCTGGCATGCCGTCAAACCGGCAAGCCAGCATGCAGTTGGCCGAGCCGCTACGCTTTACCCTGCGACGCCGCCAGTTACCCGAACACCTGCCGGAGGATTGGCAGGTGCGCGACATTGATGCCCGCGAGGTAGAGGTGAGCGTACCTGCAGGGGTGTTAGAGGTACTGCTTCCCGACGCGCAGTTACCCAAGGTACGCGCGGCGGCCCAGCTACCCAGCGGCTTTGACCCCGCAAACCTCTACCGCAGCGTGCACCACCCCCGCGGGCTATCGCTGGCGGTATTTGGCGCCAGCGACTGCCTGGGCGCCAGCGGTCTCTCCTGGGAGATGCTGCGCCAGCAGTTGAATCCAGATCATATTGCCGTGTACGCCGGAAACTCCATTGGCCAGCTAGACGATCAAGGCTGGGGCGGCTTACTGAAAAGCCTGGTGAGTGGTCAACGCGCCACCTCCAAGCAGATGCCCCTGGGCTATGGTCAGATGCCCGCCGACTTTTTGAATGCCTATGTGCTGGGTAGCGTAGGTGGCACCGGCGCAGCGTTAGGCGCCTGCGCCAGCTTTCTCTATAACCTGCGCCTGGGTATTGATGACATTCGCGCCGGACGCCGCCGTGTGGTGATGGTGGGTACCGCCGATGCCCCCATCACCCCGGAGATTATTGAGGGCTTCCGGGCCATGGGGGCGCTGGCTGACGACGCCGGTCTGAAAGCCCTGGATGCTCTGGAGCTGCTCACCGACAGCGATTATCAGCGCGCCTGCCGTCCGTTTGCGCGCAACTGTGGCTTTACCATGGCGGAAGCCAGCCAGTTCGTGCTGCTGATGGACGATGCCCTAGCGTTGGAAGTCGGCGCGGATATTCTCGGTGCGGTGCCTGATGTGTTCGTTAATGCCGATGGTTACAAGCGCTCGATTTCGGCGCCGGGCATCGGCAACTACATCACCCTCGGCAAAGCGACTGCGTTGGTGCGCGATATGCTGGGCGAAAAATCCCTTAAAGAGCGCAGCTTTTTGCACGCTCACGGCACCAGCACACCCAAAAACCGCATTACCGAATCCCATGTGTTCGACGAAATTGCCCGCGCCAACGGCATTAGCGACTGGCCCGTAGTGGCGATTAAAGCCTTTATTGGCCACTCACAAGGCTCCGCGGCGGGCGACCAGTTGGCGAGCGCACTGGGTAGTTTTGCCCACGACTTGCTGCCGGGCATTCCCACGCTGGATACGGTGGCTGACGATGTCTATGCTGAGCGGCTGCGCTTTTCTCAAACGGCACAAACTTTTCGCGCGGACGCTGCTTTTATTAACGCCAAGGGCTTCGGCGGCAACAACGCCACCGGCGTGGTGCTTTCACCTGCGGTGACCGAACGCCTGCTGACGCAGCGCCACGGCGCGGCGGCGGTGAACGCCTGGAAAACCCGTCGCGAAACCACCCGCGAAGCGGCAGCGGCCTACTTGGCCCAGGCAGACCGTGGCCACTACGCTCCACGCTATCAGTTTGGTGAAGCGGTGCTGGAGGGCCCAGAGCTGGATATTCACGCTGACCGGATTCATATCCCCGGTTACGACCACGCCGTCTCCTTAACCAGCGATAACCCGTTTGGCTGCCTGGACGAGGAGAGCGAGGAATGACCACGCGCAAACTGAATATCGCCGTCTACCCCGGCACCTTCGACCCTATCACCAATGGCCATTTTGACCTGATCGAGCGCGGCGCACGGATGTTCGACAAAGTGGTCATCGCGGTGGCGGCAAGCCCTGGCAAAAGCCCCCACCTCGACTTGGAAACGCGCATGAGCTTAGTGAAAGCGGTCTGCGCGCCGCTGCCCAACGTTGAGGTGATCGGCTTCTCGACCCTGCTCACAACCATGATGCACGAACAGGGTGCGACAATCATTCTGCGCGGCCTGCGCGCGGTCTCTGACTTTGAGTACGAGCTGCAGTTGGCCAATATGAACCGCGCACAAAACCCGGAGCTGGAGAGCGTGTTTTTAACCCCCGCGGTACAAAATTCGTATATCTCTTCAACCATCGTGCGCGAAATTGCCAAGCTTGGCGGCGATATTTCCCCCCTGGTGCATCCTCAGGTCGCCGAAGCGCTGCGTAACCACTACACTAGCTAGCCAACGCCATTGTTGAGTAAAACACTCAGGTATTGCTATTGATACCCTAGGGGTTTGTACGAAAAGTCGCTGAGCGAAGGCCAGACTAGGCAAAAATCGGCGAAAAAACGGAGTTTACAGGGTGTAAATGAGTATTTTGAGCCGATTTTTAACAACGTATGGACGAGCGCAAGCAGTTTTCGTGCAAAGCCCGAGTGTTAATGCCATCTGCGAGGTATGCCCATGGCCCTGATGATTACCGACGAGTGCATTAACTGCGACGTCTGCGAGCCCGAATGCCCCAATGATGCGATCTCCCCCGGTGAGGAGATCTACGTCATTGACCCTAATCTATGCACCGAGTGCGTCGGTCACTATGACGAACCTCAATGCCAACAGGTCTGCCCGGTGGACTGCATTCCGCTTGACCCTGAACGCCACGAAAGCCAAGAACAGTTGATGAAGAAGTACCGCATCATCACTGCCGCCTAAACCCAATGCGGATTTGGGCCCTTGCTTGGCCAATCATCCTCTCCAATATCACCGTCCCACTGCTCGGGTTGGTGGATACCGCTGTGGTCGGGCACTTGCCCGACTCCCGCTACTTAGCCGGCGTTACCCTCGGCGCCACACTGTTTAGCTTCCTCTATTGGGGGTTTGGCTTTTTGCGCATGGGTACTACGGGGCTAGTCGCCCAAGCCATGGGGCGCGAGAGCGATACAGACGTGCGCAACCTGCTGGGGCAGTCGCTGATCATGGCGCTGGTGATTGGTAGCCTGCTGATTGTGTTTGCCTCGCCGCTGATTACGCTCGGTTTATGGCTCTTAGATGGTAGTGAAGTAGCGACCGATTTAGCCCGCGAGTACGCCCATATACGCCTCTGGTCTGCACCGGCGGTGCTCGCCAACTACGCCATTCTGGGCTGGTTTTTGGGCCAACAGAACTCCCGCGTTACGCTAATGATTCTACTGCTCACCAACAGCGTTAATATCGTGCTGGATTTATGGTTTGTGGTGGGTCTGGGAATGACCAGCAACGGCGTGGCCTGGGCGAGCGTAATCGCTGACTACAGTGCCCTAGCGTTTGGCAGCTACCTGGTGCTACGCCAGCTAACCCGACTGGATGGCCATTTTTTGCGCGAGCGTCTGCTGGCACTCGCAGCTTACACAGCCCTATTTAACGTCAACGCCAACCTATTTGTGCGCACTCTCGGCCTGCTGTTTGCCATGGCGTTCTTTACCGCCCAGGGTGCTCGTCAAGGCGACACAGTGCTTGCTGCCAACGCTGTGCTGCTACAATTTATCATGCTCACCAGCTACGCCCTGGACGGCTTTGCCCACGCTGCCGAATCACTGATTGGGCGCGCCTATGGCCGTCAGGATTGGCAGGAATTTGCCGCCACTGTGCGCGCCGCCGCGCGATTTTCATTATGGACGGCTGGCGCTGCCGCCCTGCTGTTCGCGCTGGGCGGCAATGCGCTCATAGCGCTGCTCACCGGCCTTGAAGAGGTGCGTGCAACTGCGGCGCAGTACTTGCCCTGGATGGTCGTCATGCCGCTGATTGCGGTATGGAGCTACCTTCTTGATGGGGTGTTTATTGGCACCACTGCGGTACGTGAAATGCGTAACAGTATCTTTATTGGCCTAGCCGCCTATCTGCCCATTTGGTGGTTAACCCAGGGATTGGGCAATCATGGGCTCTGGCTGGCGTTTATGCTGTTCACGCTGGTGCGCTCGGCGGTGCTGATCGCCTACTACTATTTTCACTACCATCGCCCCTACCGGTTAAACCATTAGCGTTAAAACAGGCGCAATTAACCTCAACTACGCTAACGTAAGATTAAGCGGGCAGCTTCAACGTGAAAATTTCCGTACTCACCCGTATATTAGCTATGCCGTTACACTTCCAAGACCTTGCTTAGCCACTTCCTAATAATGAATAAAGAGAGCATCCCATGCTTAAAATGATCTCAAAACCGGCGGTAAAGCTGGTGGAGCGCTATCTCCCCGACCCGTATATTTTCGTACTATTGCTGACATTAATTGCCTCGGCCGCCGCAATCGCCATTGAGCGGCAAACACCGCTGGCAGTACTGCGCTTCTGGGGTGATGGCTTCTGGGGCTTGCTGACGTTCTCTATGCAGATGCTGCTGGTGCTGGTCACCGGTTTTATGCTGGCAAGCTCACCGCCAGTAAAACGCATTCTGCAGAAAATAGCCGGTACTGCTAAATCCCCTGGCGGTGCAATCATCCTAGTGACGCTGGTCTCATTGGCGGCCAGCTGGATTAACTGGGGGTTTGGCCTTGTGGTCGGTGCGCTATTTGCCAAAGAGCTGGCTCGGCTGATCCGCGTTGACTATCGGCTATTAGTGGCCAGTGCTTACTCAGGCTTTGTGGTGTGGCACGGCGGTTTGGCAGGTTCAATCCCGCTAACCATCGCTACCGAAGGGCATTTTTCCGCCGATCAAATTGGAGTGATTGGTACCGGCTCTACGATTTTCGCCTTCTTCAACCTCGCTATTGTGGCCTGCCTATTTATTGCCATCCCACTGGTAAACCGCATGATGCTGCCGGACGAGAAGGATAGCGTCTATGTCGACCCAAATGTTCTGAACGAAGAGCCCGAGCCGGTTGGCCGCATTACTCGTCCTGCTGAACGCCTGGAAAATAGCTTTACCCTCGCCCTGCTGGTCGGTGTGCCGGGGCTGCTGTTCTTGCTTGATCACTTCCTGCTACGGGGTGGCGGCTTAAACCTTAACGTCGTTAACTTTATGTTTCTGTTCCTAGCCATTGTGCTGCACCGCACGCCGCGTAATCTGCTCAATAGCTTGCACGAAGCGATTAAAGGCGGTGCAGGGATTGTCATCCAATTCCCATTTTACGCGGGCATCATGGCCATCATGGTGCAGTCCGGACTAGCAGAGAGCATGTCCGAGTGGCTGGTCTCCTTTGCCACCACCAATACACTGCCATTCTGGTCGTTTATCAGCGCGGGTATTGTCAACCTATTCGTCCCTTCTGGCGGCGGCCAGTGGGCAGTTCAGGCGCCGGTGATGCTACCGGCTGCTCAGGCCTTAGGAGCCGATATTCCGCGGGTTGCCATGGCGGTGGCTTGGGGCGATGCCTGGACTAACCTGCTACAGCCCTTCTGGGCACTCCCGGTGCTCGCCATTGCGGGCCTAAAGGCGAAAGATATTATGGGCTTCTGCCTGATTCAGCTTTTTATCACCGGCATTATTATTTCCGTCGGTCTGGTATGGTTTTAAACAACCGCCAATGACTGCCCGTCGCTCAGTTTGCCAAGCATATGAGTAGCGGGCAGCCGTTATTGGGCTCAAGTAACAGCAGGAGCACCGTATGACAGATGCCGAGATCAGCGCGAACGCTGCCCTACCTGGGCAGCATGAACTCTCCATGACCGTATTGATGACGCCCGATATGGCGAATTTCAGCGGCAAAGTCCATGGTGGCGCAATTCTTAAAAAGCTCGATGAAGTCGCTTTTGCTTGCGCCAGCCGCTATTCGGGCCACTATGTAGTGACGCTGTCGGTGGATCAAGTGTTGTTTAAGCAGCCGATTCATGTCGGTGAGCTGGTCACCTTTCTGGCCAGCGTTAATCATGTTGGTCGCTCGTCGATGGAAGTGGGCATCAAGGTCGTGGCTGAAGATATTCGTAATAAGCTGATCCGTCATACCAACAGTTGCTACCTCACCATGGTAGCGGTGGACGCTGATGGTAAACCCGCTAGCGTACCGCCGCTCAATTTGGCCACACCGCTCCAGGAACTGCGTTTTGAAAAGGCGGCACTGCGCAAAAAATTACGCAAACAGGCAGAAAAAGAGGAACTGCTGACCCAGCAGCATTACCAGTCCCAGGCCCATTAAAGACCCAACGACAAGGAGTTCGTATGCCCGCCAGGGAACGCTATCCACACCTGCCTAAAGCGGTTGAATACGCCCATATTGGTTGGGATTTTTTTATCCTGACGCTAGTGGTGATTAATCTATCGCTACTGCTGTTTGATTCGCTGTTTCTGCTTGACCCTATTAACCAGGGCATCGCCAACCTCGCCCCCGGTTTTCACACCTTCTACGATGACGTGATTCATAGCCGTTTTATCACCATCGACCTGGTATTTGTCAGCTTTTTTATCGCCGACGTACTGCTGGGCTGGTCAATCGCGATTGCCGAGCGGCGCTACCACCGCTGGTTTTTCTACCCCTTCGTGCACTGGTACGATGTGCTGGGCTGCATTCCCCTCGCGGGCTTCCGGCTACTGCGTATTTTACGCGTTGTATCGTTAATCAATCGGCTGCATCGCCTCGGCCTTATTGATGTTACCCACTGGTACATCTATCAATTTGTGGCCAAGTATTACGACATTCTGCTTGAGGAGCTTTCCGACCGCATCGCCCTGCGTCTATTGGGCAATGTACAGCAGCAGATACGCGCCAGCGATTCGCTGACCGAGCGCGTGATTGAACGTGTGATCATGCCCCGCAAAGCTCAGCTGATTCATGAGATCGCTCAGCGGCTAGAGAGCACTATCGGCAAAGCCTACCAGCACAACCGCCAATCCATTATGGCGGCAATCAGTGATTTAGTTAGCCGCACGCTACGGGAAAGCCCCGAGATTCAGCGCCTTAATCGCCTGCCCATGGGGCAGCAGGCCACCAGCGCGATGGAAGCATCACTCAGCGGCGTTGCTCAACGGCTAGTCGATGAGCTGCTGCTAGGCATTCATTCGGATGAGTTTAGGCAGTTAGTGGAGCGCACCGCCGACAGCGGCTTCGACACCTGGCTGACGGTTGACGAAGGCAGCAATCGGGTCACCGAGCAGGTGCTGTACGACGTCCTCGAAATGCTTAAAGACCAGGTGCGCCACCAGGGCTGGAAAGACCGCTACGAGTAATTCACAAAGTGACAGGGGCTAATGGGCGCTCGGTTAAACAGGCGGCGACGATACTCAATGCCTGAATCAGTTCACTGCGATCCGCCGCGGCCCCAACACATAGCCGAATCGCTTGGGGCGCTGGCGTGCTCCCGACACAAAAGGGCTCTGCGCTGCTGACCTTAACGCCCCGCTGCAGTAGCCGTTCACACAGCTCTACGGCCCGGCTCCCCTCTGGCAGCGCAAGCCATACATTGCTGCTGTGCGAACGCCCGCTTAAGGAAAAATCTTTTAGCCATTCGGCAGCCAACTGCTGACGCTCCGCGAGCTCCTGAGTTTGCCAGGTAAGTAATTTTTCCGCCGCGGGCTGATTAATCCAATGGCAAACCACATCGACCATTAGCGGTGGCACCATCCAACTCTGAGCGCGAAGGCCTGTCGCTAACCGCTCGTGCAAGCTTTTAGGCGCACGCAGTACGCCAATTCGTAGCCCCCCCGCCAGCACTTTAGCGGTACTAAACACAAACAGCGTGCGCTCCGGCGCAAGCCTGTAAAGGGGTGTACCGCGCTGCTCAGCGGGTAGATACTGCACGCCATCTTCAATCAGCCAGATATCGTAGCGCCGTGCCAACGTTACCAGTCGCTCGCGGCGCGATTCGCTTAAACACGCGCCGGTGGGGTTGTTCTGTTCCGGCGTTAGATAAATCGCTCTAGGTGGCTGCCGGGCACACTGCGCCTCAAGCAGATCCATGCGCATCCCTTCACTGTCTTGACCAATGCCTACCAACTTTAGATGCCCCTGCTGCGCAGCGCTGATGGCACCAGGATAGGTCAAGGCATCAGCGGCCAACAGCTCGCCCGGCCTTAGCAAGGTGCTGAGCGCCAAACTAAGGCCATGCTGCCCACCCTGGGTAATGAGCAGCTCATCGGCCATCAGCGGCATACCCAAAGTATTTAACCAGCGAGCGAGTACTTCACGATGCTCATGACGCCCCTGGGCCTGTTGGTAAGTAACACCACGTGCTAATGCTGCCCCGGATTGACTTAAAGCGACCAGCGCTTCGCTCAACAGCGTCTGCCGCAACGGGTGGGGCGGTGGCAGGCTAAGGCTTAAATCGATCACACCGGCCGTTTCGTCAGCGGGAAACGTCAGGCTAAAAGCATTGTTTTGGTCTTGGCTCTTCACATAGGTGCCGCTACCCACCCGTGCCGACACCCAGCCATTGCGTTCAGCCTCAGCGTACCCCCGGGTTACCGTGCCAATGGTCACACCTAGCGCATCCGCCAAGCGGCGCTGGGGCGGCAATCGCTCCCCTGGCAGTAGTGTTCCCGCCTGGATAGCGGCTTCAATGGCACTGGCAATAGCGCGGTAACGTGAACCAGAAAATTCAGCTAGCGAAGGCACCCACATTGTCATGGTGACAATAAAACCTTTGACGTCAATTTAAACCCCATTATGCTAGCAAAAGCGGCAACAAAACAATCCTTATCACCAAATTGTATGGATACAATAAATGAATAGCGAATGGGTAATCCTCGGTCCGGCCGCGCTCTATATGATGTCGATGACGCTTACCCCAGGGCCGAACAACGTTATGCTTACCGCCTCTGGCGCTAACTTCGGCTTTAGGCGTACGCTGCCGCATATGTGGGGGATTTTAGGCGGCTGCTTTTTGCTATTTGCGGGCATAGCGTTGGGCTTGGGCGTGCTGTTTGAACGCTACCCGGCGATTCAAACGGCACTGCGCTGGATAGGCAGCGCGTATTTGCTCTATTTGGCTTGGAAAATTGCCAGCGCCCCACCGCCTAATCTTAAGGCACAGGCTCATAGCATACCGTTTACGTTTTGGCAGGCAGCGGCGTTTCAGTTTGCCAATCCTAAAGCGTGGGTAATGGGACTGGCGCTGATGGCGGGTTTTCTACCCGAAAGCGGCCAACCGGTATTTAATGCATTGTTACTGGCAGGCTTTGCTGAGATGGTGGCGCTGCCCTGTATTGCGCTATGGGCCGCCTTTGGTAGTGCGATTGGGCAGTGGATCAAAACAGATGCCGCATGGCGGGCGTTCAACATCACCATGGGCGTGTTGACCGCCGCCTGCGTCGTGCTGATTTTAGGATGAAATACGTTAGCCGCAGCGCAGCGCTTCAATAACATCTTGATCATCAAGATGAATATTCAAGCGATCCGGGCGGTGATCCATGGTGGCCATATCACCAGGGCGCAGCACGCGCACCTGTCGAGCACCGCTATCACTTTGTAACTGCGAAACGTTAGCCTCGTCGAAGGGCTCACCGATAGCGGATTGAATAGCGTCCAGATCACAGCTGGCAGCCTGTTCACCACTGGAACCGTTCGGCGCTACCGTTGGCGGCGGTGGCGCTGCGTCTACGTCGTCGTTGGCAGGGGAAATCGGCATTTGGGAACTAACGCAGGCCGTTAACAACAGTGCACAAGCGCTAACAGCAGCGAACTTAGCCAGAGTAATACGGGGTTTCATCCTTGAATCTCCAAAAATAGGGGCATGGAAACCGGTTATAAAAACCAACGGGCCGGGCGTTAGCCTAGCCCGTAGGATACCACTTGCTTTAAAACACAGTCTTACTTAATTATTCAGCGGCATCTTGGACGGCTTTACCGCCCTCTTGCACATCCTGACCAGCGCCAGAGATGGTGTTACAACCAGTTAGAACACCCGCTGTCATCAGCAGCATAAAGCTCATGGCCAATAATTTTTTCATTTTCCGTTCTCCTTAACGAGTCATTCAACATCGGGAAACTCCACTGGCAACGTCATTTGCCTCTTGGGAGTTTTTTCAGGGTAACAGCGTTTTGGCAATCGCGCTCGCTTTCCCTACGTCGCTTCGAGGCGACTATACTAGCAATTACCTAAACCCTTGCCCGGAGCCTATCCTTTGATCAAATTCGAGCTGGATGAACGCCTTGCCGCCGACACCTTCCCCATCGCAGACCTTCCGCTAAGCCGCGTGCTATTAATGAATGACGCACGCTATCCCTGGGTGATTCTAGTACCGCGCCACGCCTCTATTAGCGAAGTATTTGAGCTTCCTGCTGACGACCAGCAGCAGCTGTGGCGGGAAGCCACTCAGCTAGGTGAAGCAATGAAAACAGCGCTTGAGGGGGACAAAATCAATATTGCCTCGCTAGGCAATGTGGTTAGCCAACTGCATGTACACGTTGTGCTTAGACGGCACAGCGATGCGACCTGGCCGGCACCGGTATGGGGCAATGGCAGCCCCGAACCCTACGACCTGGATGGCCAGGCGCAGTTACGGGATCAGTTACTGGCACTTATCGACGGGCTTGATATATAGACGACTTTTACCCCGTTAATGGGTGGCCTTGACGAGCAGGTGGCTCATTGAGGAGCGGCCCACTGGCAGGCTGTGCGACGCCCGCAACACTAAGCGAAATCCCTATTACTACTATCAGCGCACCACCGGCCAAGGCCACCCAGCCGGTGGCTTTTTGTACGCTGCGCTGGCTGTACTGCTGCTTGGATAAGCGCCGCTGCGCCCAGCCACGGGCAAAAATGCTCGCCAGGGCAAGCGCTGATACGGTTATCCCAGTGCCGATCGACATGGCCACTACCGATGCTACCCCCACCTCAAACTGACCCAGCAAGCTGGCTGCCCCCAGCATTAATACCGCCCCACTACAGGGACGCATACCAATGGCGCCGACCGTCATCATCGCCGTACGCCAATCTAACGCCTGATGCGGTTCAATATGGTGAGCACCACCGCAACAGTGGCTGTGGTCATGACCATGGCTATGTTCGTGGTTTGGATTATGTTCATGGTCTTGATTATGTTCATGGCCTGGGCTGTGCGAATGAGCCGCTCGCTCCGGCTGATAGGCTCGCCGCAACTGCTTGACGGCCCGCCAGCATAGCCACGCCCCTAACGCCGCCACCAGCAGAAAACTAGCCTGCTCTACCCAGGCAACGCTACCCATGGCCTGCCGGGTTATCCAGCCTAGGCCGTAAACCAGCACAACGACCAGCGCAATGGCGGTCACGCCTTGCAGTAAGGAGGCAGCAAAAGAGAGCCCCAAGGCGCGCTTTACCGCACCGCCGTGGGAGGCTAAGTAGGTCGCCAAGACGGCTTTACCGTGCCCCGGCCCGGCGGCATGAAAGACGCCATAAGCGAAGCTAATGCCTAGCAGGCTCACCCAGGTCGCCATGGTGGGGGTGCGCGACAGTTCGGTAATCGCCAGCGTTAGCGAACGGTGCAGATCACGCTGCCAACCAAGTAGCTGATAGCTCACGCTCTGAAACCCGCCTTGCCAAACGATGATGAGCACTGCTGCGGCTAGCAGCAGACCCAGCATTAACCCTAATTGACGTGTAAAGGGCCGTGTTAAAAACATTTAACCGCTCCACCGAAAAAGCTGTTATAAAGTAACAAGGCCATAAAATAGCACGGCTCTGCCTGTTTTCGAACAGCGCCTAGCGACAATCAACTTGGCCGGTTTCGGCAAAATAGCGCCCCAAGCCGGGCTCACCACTCTCATCTTTATCGAGCAGCGCCGCTTGCATCACCAACTCAGGGTCGGGATCCGCGGGGAGAATAGACAACTCACAGACAGGCTCACCGTGAAGTATCAGTGCATCATCCCGTGGCTGGCCACCTTCCTCCTCGTGCACCACTTCGATGTAGTAGGTGGGGTCAAACACTTGGTAGCTAAGCATGGCATCTGTCAGCGGTTGGGGCGCTTCCAGCGGCAGGATAAACATAAAGGTAAGCCGCCCATCCCGCTCCATGGCGGTATATTCGCTTACCTCACCCAACGCCTGGCGTTCACCATTAATACTCACTTCGGTTAAATAGTGCTGCGCGGCGAGATTATCGCGAATCTCTTTGCCAAGCTGATCCAGCCCCTCCTCTAGACTGGCGTTTTCCACCTGCTGTAGTTCTTCAAAAACGACCAGGCTGTAGAAGGGATCCATCCGCCAGGTTTGATGCAGGCCACTCACCATGCCCTGATCATCGGTGATGACCCGCACACTCAGGTCGATCCAGCCGTGAGGGTGGGCACGGGCATCGGGGCTGACCACAAAGCCACTCATACCCAAGCAAACGGCTACTGCGGTACCCGCCCACTTCATGGCGCGACACCTAATTTATGTTGCAAGGCGACAAGCCAAGGGTCGAGCAAATAGGGCGGCAAGGGCTGACTTCCCTTCAGCGCCGACACACTAACGCGGCTGCCCCTGCCCTCTTCGCTTACCTGCAGTTGCAGGCGATACTCCGGCCAGCGGGCAAGGGATGCCTCGGCGCGCCCCAACGACAGATCCGCATGGCGTACCACATAGCCCTGCTCCACCATCAATTCCACGGCTTCGCGGAAGGTTTCCTCTGAAGAGGTAGCGTAAACCAGTTCACGGGGTTCCAAAGGCGTTGTCGTCGCGCAGCCAACCAATCCACCCAGTAGCCCGATTAACAACCAGTGGCGCATTCTCATAACGGCCTCCCGGTCGCAGGGACGGTTTGCGTAAAACTGGTTTGAAAGCGCTGACAGAAATCGTCGTTGCTGGCACTGTAGGATTCACGCAGATCACCCCAGTGATCGAAGCGGCGAATATCTCGGGATATACGTATATGCGTGTCGTCCACCAATAGCGATACACGCTCCACCTCCACCGGCTGCTGGCCCACGCCACCGCCATAACCAATCCCCCCGATGCCAAAACCGACACCGGAACCACCGCGCCCTATGCCCACACCACCAAACAGGCGCATTCCACGCCCATAGCTGTAGGCATCATCGTAAGGATCATAATAGCCGTGCAGTGGCCGTTCGCGGCTGGCGCTGATCAAGCCCAGGGAAGTATCGGTAGAGTTCAGGGTAAACCCCCACTCGGTGAGCACCTCAACGCTGGTTTCCAGCGCCTGCTCATGGATGGCGGGGAAATAGCACGAAGCCGCTGGCGCTGGTTCCGCTTGGGGCAGACGGTCAGGAACCACTTGGCAGCCAGCAAGTACCAGCAGACAGGTTAAGCTTATGGGTATCGACTTCATATTAGTCCCTCTAAATGGGCGAGGCCGCTGGTTTGGCGCAGGCTAGCGCGCTAAGCTCGCCAAAGGTGGTCATACTTAACTGACATTGTAGGGTAATGAAGACACCGTATTGAAGACACCGTTTTGCGGAGATCGTGCTAATGAATGTTTTGCTTTGCCCCGACAGCTTCAAAGATGCACTAAGCGCCCAAGACGCCGCAACTGCCATGGCGCGGGGCGTGCAGCGCGCTGCACCTGAGGCGCATGTTCAAGTCTGCCCTTTAGCGGACGGCGGCGAAGGCAGTCTAGACGCACTCATCGCTGCTACTGGTGCCGAGCGGCGCCAACTAAACGTTCAAGATGCCCTGGGTCGCCCTCGTCAAGCAGCCTGGGGATGGCTGAGCGACCAGCGTACCGCGTTTATTGAGCTGGCTGAAGCCAGCGGATTACAGCACTTAGCGGCCGACGAGCGTAATGCGCTACACACCTCTACCTTTGGGGTGGGTGAACTACTGCTGGCGGCACTGGATCAAGGCGCAGAAAAAGCGCTGTTGCTGCTTGGCGGCAGCGCCACCAATGACGGCGGCGCCGGTATGCTGCAGGCACTGGGCGCGCGCTTTTTAGATCAGAGCGGCGAACCGCTTCCCCCCGGCGGCGCGGCGCTTAACCAATTGGCTAGCTTAGAACTCGATGGACTAGACCCGCGGTTAGCCAAGTTTAGCCTGGAAGCCGCCGTTGATGTGGACAACCCGCTGCTAGGCGAACGTGGTGCCAGCGCGGTATTTGGCCCGCAAAAAGGTGCATCACCTGAAGAGGTCGAGCAGTTGGATCGTGCGCTTGGTCACTTCGCCGATATCAGCGCTCATGCATTAGGCGATGATTATCGAACGCTACCGGGTGCAGGGGCCGCGGGCGGCATGGGGTTTGCGGCCAAGGCTTTTTTAAATGCCACACTAAAGCCCGGCATTGAGATGATTATGCAGCAGGCCGACATGGCTTCGCTGTTGGCCCGTGCCGACCTGGTGATTACCGGCGAAGGCCGTTTGGATGGGCAGAGCCTGGCGGGAAAAACGCCCATTGGCGTTTCCCGTGCCGCCAAACGTCTCCACAAACCCGTCATCGTGCTGGCGGGCAGCCTAGGCGATGGTTGGCAAGCCTGTTTTGATGAAGGCGTCACCGCCGCTTTCGCGTTAGCCGATGGCCCCATGGCGTTAGCTGACGCACTAGCGCGCACCGCTGAGCTACTGGAAGTGCGCTGTGAAAGCCTGCTTCGGCTGTGGGTACACAGACCTTGAAATGTATGTAGACCTTGAAAAAAGCTCTCGCCGCCAGCATCTATTAAATCAGCAAAGGGTAACGAAAGTGGCTTAATGTCGAAGCACCAATGGCAAAGCGCTAATTTCAAAGATCTAATGGCAAAGTTCTATGGCAGCGATGCAAAAAACTTGTTTTGCATCGCTACAGTTACACCCTATTCTGAAAGCACGCATCAACCGCCGCCTACTGTGGCATAAACACTGCGGCATAAAGAGGAAGCAGGATATGACTGACACCAACAGCATTGGCCTACACGAAGGTAGCGCTAGTCAACTCGCCGAAAAGCTCAACCACCTGCTGGCCAACTACCAAATTTTCTATATGAACGTACGCGGCTACCACTGGAATGTTCGCGGTAGCGACTTTTTCGAGCTGCACGCTAAGTTTGAAGAGTTCTACACCGACCTGCTGACCAAAGTGGACGAGGTTGCCGAGCGCATCCTGACCCTGGGTCACAAGCCGGTACACGCCTACAGCGACTACGTAACGCTGTCGCGCATTCAGGAAGATAAAGACGTTCACGATGGCACCACCTGCGTCAAAGGCGTGCTAAAAGGCTACCAAACGATCATTGAGCTGCAGCGTGAGCTGCTGGCGCTTGCCTCTGACGCCGACGATGAAGGTACCGCGGCGCAAGCCGGTGACTACATTCGCGAGCAGGAAAAAACCATCTGGATGCTCAACGCCTATTTAAGCAAGTAAGCGTCATCTTTTGATGTAAGAACGGCACCGTCTATGAACTGCACCCCAAAAGTTGGACGCTCATCCAACGATTGGGGTGTTTTTCATGACGAAACATAATGAAGCGTTCAAGTTACTAGTAGTGCAACGCTACGCAGAAGGACAGCAGGGTTACAAGAGT
>NZ_JBSUGC010000019.1:0-74671 GCF_054065485.1 Vreelandella sp. 2A-K22
TCGGTGCGATTGTGCGCGGCAAGGAAGTCATTATCGCCCACGGCGACGTGATGGTTGAGAGCGGTGACCACGTGATTCTATTTGTGATCGACAAGCGCCGCATTCGCGATGTGGAGCGCCTGTTCCAGGTCGGCTTGACGTTCTTTTAACTGGCGCTTTTGAGTGGCTAAATCTCGACCGCGCGGCCAATAAACTCAATCGGCCCGGTGGGCAGGCCGGTTGGTGAGCCGGTTTCGTCTTCCAGCGTTAGCTCAAATAGCTGGTTATCCTCAAGAGGCGGCAGTTCATCCAAGCGCAAACGGATCGGCTGCCCTGGCTCCACTAAACCCAGCGATACCGGGGCCTGCCACTCATCTGCTTTGGTCCAAAACTCAAGCGCTTTACCTTCAGGTACTTCGAAAGTACCCAATGGGATCAGCTCGATTTCCTGGCGTGATGAGGCCTGCACTACCCAACCCGCTGACTGCGTTTGCGGAGCAAGCAGAACCACCATGTACTCGGGGGTCGTCGGTTCAGTTACTTCATTGGCCAGCATCACGCCCAATACTAACGCCGCCGCTAAGCCAAACCCGGCAGCGCCGCGCCAAAGCGGCAGGCTGTGCAGCATGCGGAGAGGTCTTGGCGGCACGACAGAGGCAGGTCGAGCACGCTTAGCAAGCGCTTTCCGTGATGCTAAGCTGCGCTCAATACGCGGCCATAAATTGTCAGAAGGCGTTACCGGGTCGGTGATAGCGGTATAGGGCAAGAAACGCTCTTCCCAAGCCATCACGGCTTGTTGCAATTCAGGCTCGTTAGGTAGCCGGGCCTCTAGCGCCTTACGCTGCTCTAACGAAAGCGTACCCAGCACGTATTCACCCGCTAAAGTATGGTCGTCTTGGTGTTCGTGCTGACTGGGGCGGCTCATGCCATACACTCCCGTAGGCGCAGCAAACTGCGTTTGATCCAGGCTTTTACGGTTCCCAGCGGCGCGCCGGTATGCGCCGCAATTTCCGCATGACTAAGGCCGTCAACATAGGCATGGAGTACGCAGTTACGCCGCTCCGGTTCAAGCGCTTCCAAACAGCTATCCATCCGCTGGCCGGTTTGCCAATCGAAAGCTTCATCGGCAACGGAGGCGTGCTGAAAATGTTCATCGAGATCTAATTCGGTGGGATCGTGATTATCAAAAGTGACTTCACGGTCGCGATAACGGATAGCGTTCAGTGCCAGGTGACGCGCCACGCTAAATATCCACGTCCGCGCGGATCCTTTGGCGGGATCAAAACTATCGGCATGCTGCCAAATATTAAGACAGGCATCGTGGACAATATCCTCGGCCATACCACGATCCTTGACGATTCTTATGACGACGCCTAATAGTCGGGCACCTTCATGAACATAGAGTTGGTGCAAGGCGTCATGCTCGCCACGGGCACAGTTGGCTAATGCAGCAGCATGATCAAATTCTGAATACACGTCAGTCAAACCCTAGCTCCCTGGTGACGGCACCGACGCCAGTCGTCGTTCTCAGAGACAGCATAGCCGCTGGGGACTCGACAGACGAGCCCCCAGCGGAGTTAACATTCCAGTCGACTTATTCAGCAACCCAGAAGATATAGTCCGCCTGGTAGGTCACTACCGCGGTGGCTCCGTCGTGATCCATATCGCAGGTGACGTCCGGGGCAACACCACCCTGGGTGTTCAGGCGCTGAATGTAACTAACACCGCTCATAGCGCCTTCGCCTTCAGCCGGATTGGCTTCCACCAGTTGAAGCGGGATGTTGCCATCACCATTGGCAGCCGTGGCTAGCTGAGTGCCGGTAATTTTTGAGCCATCCAACGCTTCCCAGGTGGCTGGCGGGCCGTAGTAGCTTCCTACTTGTGTGCCTTCGCTGTCGTTAAGCGCCGCGTGGGGGCCTTTGAATACCCAGCCCATGTTGCCGTCGTCTTTGGCTTCGCACATGTAGGTAATAGCGCCAACGCCAACGGTTTCGAGGGCGACAGCATTACCGTCCGGCACCTGAACTTCCGCGGGCGTCATGTCTGCCAGCGCGACGTGACTGAAGGATGCAATCAAGGTAGCGGCAAGTGCTGCACGCGTAAGAGGTTGGATGGTCATTTTCAGTCTCCTAAAAGGTTTTTATCAGCCGCCTTAAATAGCGCCTGTATAGGGATTACCCGCGAGGAGACGTATTGGATGCACTTTTATTGAAAAAAATAAGATGGGCGATTATTGGCTTACCCCATCTACCACCACCTGCCGCGGGCAGGCACTCCCCTGTAGATCAAAAAGATGGCAATGCTGGCCCGCTAAACCCAAGTCGATCGTTTGGCCTTCGGTTAGTTGCGTTAAGCCATCCAAACGCTGGGTTAAGGTAGCGTCTATACCGTCTACCTGCAGATGCGCCAGGGTTTCGTAACCCAGCTTTTCCGCCACCATTAATCTCGCTGTCAGCCGAGCCTCCGCCTGTTCGGGCGATACAAAATCTTCTGCCCGCAATCCCAAAGTGGCGCCATCACCGGAATGGAGGTGCTTGCCATTGACCGCGACCGTCAGTGTCTCCCCGTTAGGCAAACGCACCACCGTTTGGCGCTCACCTGGGTCGACTACCGTAACCGGGAAGGTATTGATGCGCGGCGAACCGATAAACTCCGCTACCTCTAAGGTTTTGGGAAAGTGATAAAGCGAGAGCGGCGCGCCTACCTGGGCGATTCTTCCCCGGGAAAGCAGCACGATACGATCCGCCAGCGTCATGGCTTCCACCTGATCGTGGGTCACGTAGATCATGGTCGCTTGCAGACGCTTGTGCAGCTCTGCGATTTGTACACGCATATCCACCCGCAGCGCGGCATCCAGGTTAGAGAGCGGCTCGTCGAACAGAAACACGGCAGGCTCTTTGACCAGCGTGCGGCCAATGGCTACCCGCTGGCGCTGACCGCCGGAGAGGTCTTTGGGCTTACGCTCCAATAGCTCGGTGAGGTGCAGCATTTCGGCGGCGTGCTGGACGCGGCTGCGTATCTCTGCCTTATCAGTGCGGGCCAGCTTCAGGCCAAAGGCCATGTTCTCGGCCACACTCATATGCGGGTAGAGGGCGTAGGATTGGAACACCATGCCGATGTCCCGCTCCTGGGGCGGGATCTCGTTGATCCGCTGGCCATCCAGCTGCATATCCCCTTCGCTGATATCTTCAAGCCCGGCAATCATGCGCAGCAGCGTGGATTTTCCGCAGCCGGAGGGGCCAACAAACACCACGAACTCGCCGTCTTCGATGGTGAGATCGATATCCCGCGAGATTTCCACGCCATCAAAAGATTTACCGATACCACTTAGTGTTAGACGTCCCATGGTGCGTTCTCCTCAAGCTGGGAGCAGCGGGCAATGGCCACGCCATAGGGCGGAAGGGACAGTTGCGGAAGCGACAGCTGACTGCCCTGCCACTCACCGGTTAACCACGCGGGGGCATCGGCAATGGCTTCAGCGCCTTCAGGTGCCGAACGGGTGACCGTTTGACCGCTAAAATTCAGAGCAATTAGTAACCGTGTTTGCTGGTAGCTGCGCTCAAGACAGAGCACATCGTCACGCACAGCGTGATAGCGCACATCGCCCTTCACCAACGCAGGCTGAGTACGACGGAAGGCTAAAAAATCGCGGTAGGCATTGAGCAATGAATCAGTATCGTTATCTTGCTGATCAACGGCGAGGCTAGCATGAGTGTCAGGCACCGGCAGCCAGGGTGTGGCGCTGCTGAAGCCCGCATGATGAGCATCGGCCTGCCAGGGGTGCGGCGTTCGGCAGCCGTCTCGGCCTTTATAAGCGGGCCAGAAGGTAATACCCGCAGGGTCAACCAACTGTTCAAACGTCAGCGGAGCTTCGGGCAGTCCTAACTCTTCACCTTGATAAAGGCATACGCTACCGCGCTGGGTGAGTAGAAACACCATATAAAGGCGCAGCTTATCCAACTGCCCTTCCGCCTGCCAGCGAGTTGCCAGCCGCGTCACGTCGTGGTTGCCCAGCGCCCAGCAGGGCCAGCCATCGCCAATGCGTGCTTCCATTTCGGTTAGCGTTTCGTGCAAGTAGCCGGGGTCGGCTTTATCGGTGAGCAGGTTGAACGAGTAGCACATGTGCAGCCGCTTGCCGCCCTGGGAGTACTCCGCCATCACGCCCAAGGCGTCGTCGTCGCCCACCTCGCCCACGCTGGTGGTGCCGGAGTACTCATCCAACAGAGCGCGCAGCCGCTCCAGAAACACCAGGTTCTCCGGCTGGGTTTTATCGTATTGGTGGAGCTGGTAGCCGTAGGGGTTGTCGGGGCGAACGCCTAGAAAGCTTTCGGTCATCTCCTGGCGCGGCGGGTTATCTTTTAGCTCGCCGTGGGTGCAGAAGTTCACCGCATCCAGCCGGAAGCCATCCACGCCCCGCTCTAGCCAGAAGCGCACTTCCTCCAGCATGGCATCGACCACCGCAGGTGTGCGGAAATTTAAATCCGGCTGGCTAGCCAGGAAGTTATGCAGATAGTACTGGCAGCGGCGGGTGTCCCACTGCCAGGCGCTGCCACCAAACACGGATTGCCAGTTAGTGGGCGGCGCGCCATCGGGCTTAGGGTCAGCCCAAACGTACCAGTCGGCTTTGGGATTATCACGACTTTGGCGACTCTCTTCGAACCAGGCATGCTGATCGGCAGTGTGCGACATGACTTGATCGATGGTGACTTTTAGCCCCCTGGCATGGGCACCCTCGACTAAACGGTCGAAATCCTCCAGGGTGCCAAACATCGGATCAACATCGCGATAGTTGCTGATGTCGTAGCCGAAGTCTTTCATCGGTGAGGTAAAGAACGGCGACAACCAAATCGCATCGACGTTAAGCGAGGCGATGTAATCAAGTTTGTCGATCACGCCTTTTAAGTCGCCAATGCCGTCGCCATTGCTGTCCATAAAGCTGCGCGGGTAGATTTGATAAATCACAGCGCCGCGCCACCAGTCGGCTCCTTGGCTGCCAACGTAGTGGGAAGTAGAGGTTGTCTGCATCATTGTTTTGTCCTTGCCATAGTTCTTGTCACAGTTCTTGACATAGTTCTTGCTGGTTACTTGGCATGATGCAGGGTTGCTCACAAGATAAAATCCTCCCCCCAGGGTGACTCTGGGCGTAGGCGTTAGGAGTAGCCCGTCTGTCGACTTATTCCCCCTGAATATGCGCCAGCAACTGTCCCGCCAGGGCAATCGCTTCGTCGCGGCGTCGAATATTCTGCTTTTGATAGAGGCTGCGGATATGGGTTTTGATGGTGGTAGGCGCCACCGACAGCTGCTCGGCGATCTGCTCATTGGAAAGCCCGGCATGAATCAGCCCCAGGATTTGCCACTCCCGGCGAGTGAGCGGCGAAGTGCGGATCAGCTCGGGGACATCTGGCCGGGCGACAATATCGGCGATCACCGTTTCATCCAGCATTAAGCGTCGGGCGCTGCCAAAATCCTTCTGGCGCCCCGCCAGCGCCAGCAACCGCTCTGCCCTCGCCTGCTCTAAGGCATCCAAGGTGCCGCTGTCGAGCAACCGATTGAGCAACTCCCCAAGGGGTTTGCCCAGTCGCAGAAAGCTGCCCACCAGGGCGGTGCGGGAAGCCAAGCTCAGCGCTTGATGCATATGCTGGCAGGCATGCTCTTCTCTTCCTGCATACCACGCCGCTGCCGCGAGACAGATCTGGTTGCGGTTGGCATCCGTGACCAGCCCCAAGCGCTGAGTGTGCACTTCAAGGGCCTCTAATAGCATGCAGGCTTCATCAAAGCGTCCCAGCAGCGTGAGCGCCCGGGCGTGGTTGCGCACATTGCACTGGGAAAAGTGGTTGGTGGCCCCTTCAGTAATGGGGGACGGCGCTTCCTGGCGCCAGCGCTCTACCGCATCAAGATCCTGGGTGGAGTACCACCAGGCCAACAGGGTAGCGTGAGCATTCGCCACCCAGTCAATATGGTAATCCCCTTCTGCGAGAATTTTGCGCAGCCGCCGAATATGGTCAGCGCACTGGGCTTGGTCGCCACGGCTTTGGGCGATTTTGGCCAGTTGGATATGACACTGAAGTGTCCAGCGCTCCCCCTGGTTATCCAAGACAGCAATCCCTTTCAGCGCGGCCTGCTCGGCTTCATCCAGCCGGTGCCACTCCCAGAGTACCTGACTGCGAATGCGGTAGAGAAACTCCGCCACGGGCAGGTGCTCAAGCTCCGCGCGCTCCAGGTGGGCAAAGGCGCGCTCCTGAATATCGTAGGCGGCCTGTAGTCGCCCCTGCGCCACCAGCGTCTCCGACTGATGGCAAAACGACCAGAGCAGCAGTTGATGATCGCCACGCTGGCGGGCCTGACGCTCTACCTCGCGCACCCGCTGCAGCGACTCTTCCAAATAGCCCAGCACAAAGCGCGCTTCGCTTAAGATGGCAGTGGCAGTCAGCGGCGTGGAAGCTAAATAGCGGGCGGGCACGGCTAGCGCTTGCTCGGCCAGCGGTGCGGCGCGCTCGGCATCGCCCTGGTTAATCGCTAACTGGGCGCGCAGCGTAGCGAATTCAGCGCTGAGCAACTGCCACTCTGACGCGTGCAACTGTGCTTCAATCCAGCCAATTACGCGTGCGGTAATATCAAACTGAAACTGAACATGGGAGACCCAGCCATAGAGCAGCGTGTGTTCCGGACAGGTAGAGAGCCGCGGCTCACCGAGCAGGGCGAAGCCCTTGGCCAACAGTGAATAGGCGCCGCTTGCCAGCAAGGCGGGTCCATGGGCGGTCAGTAGGCTTGCCACATCATCGGGGGCCTCGGCGAGTATCGCCTGGCGCAGAGCCATCACCGGATCGTTCAAGGCTAACCACGCCTGGCTTGCGCGCTGGTGCAGCACGCGCTGGGTGGCCAAACTAAGCTCATGACGGCGATGACGGAGGTACTCGCCAAACAGTCGTTGAAAGCGGTACCACTGAGCATGCGGGTCTGGGCGTTCAATAAATAGCCCCGCTTGTTCAAAGGCCTCCAGGCGCTGGGTCAAGCGCTCCCCTTCCAGTAGTCGGGCCATAAGCTCGGGGGAAAAGCGCTCCAGCACCCCCAGTTGCAGCATTAGCTCTCGCTCTTCCAATGGCAGTGCAGCGGAGAGCAGTTCGTCAAACCAAGCGGCAAAGTCTGGGTGGGCACCACTTAACCGGTCAACCAGGGCGTCAAACCCTGCCCGCGTGGTGGTGCGCTCTACCAGCCAGCTCAACGCCATTACCCAGCCACCGCTTCTGCGCAGTGCACGTTCCAGGCTGACCCGCGTGGGGGGAAAGCTCAACTGTTCGGCACACAGAGTTTGCGCCTCCTCGCTGTCAAAGGCCAACGCGTGAAGGTCGATCTCTTCGAGTTCACCTCTTAGCCGCAGGCTTGCCAAACCCAATGCTGGCCTTGAGCGGCTGGCCAGCGTTAACGTTAGCCAAGGCGGCTGATGACGCAGCCAGTGGGCGATCCCAGCTAAGATATCCGGGTGGCTAAGGTGCTCAAAATTATCCACTACCAAACGGCACGGCGAGCGCTGCTCAGGCAATTCGCCAAGCCAGCGCTCTAACTGCTCCACGCAGTCTCCATCGTCTGCCACGGGTGAAAGCCGTATTTTCTCGCTTAACAGTTGCTCGCTTAACAGTGCATCGAGCGCTGCCTGCCAGTAGGCTAAAAACCGTGCGGGTTGGTTGTCGCGCTGATCCAAGCCTAGCCAAGCGGCCTCTTGCTCCAGCGCGGGCAGCCGCTCAGCCAGCAGCGTGGTTTTGCCATAGCCTGGAGGCGCCTGCACCATCAGCAAGCGGACACGTTCATCTAACCCGAAACGGTCATTAAGGCGCGGCCGGGCCACCACGCCAAGCGGTAGTGGCGGTGCTTTTAATTTCTCTTGCAGTAGTGACATAAACGCTCCTGAGCAACCCTTCCCGCCGTCCATAGATACTATTCCCAAGCACTTTTCCAATTACTTTTTACCAATACTTTTAAAGCTATAAAAAAGCCCGCGACATGTCGCGGGCAAAGTGCATTGGAGAAGAAACAGTTAAACGCTAACCAACTTACATCGATTTAGAACCATACCTCGGTCTGAACGCCGAAAGTCCACTGACCACCGGTAAAGCCTTCGTTGCCCAGTGAGCTGGCACCGTAGTTGTTAAGGTCGTCATCCCAATCGCTGAAGGTGGTGAACAGACGAATCTCAGGACGCTGCCAGAAGCCGCCGACTTCAGGCTTGAAGGTGGGCGCAATCGTGAATTTGCTGAAGCCACCATCCACGGCGTTACGTCCGCTGTAACCCTGGGGATCGAGATCCATCCACTGATAGCCCGCTTCGTACTGCATTTCGAAGTTCTGCGTTAACTCGTTGGCTAGGCGCACGTTGAGCCCTGCCCAGTTGTACTTATCGCCCTGGGCATAACGGTCTTCGCTGGTTTCAGCCAGAATGGAGGGGGCAACGCGCCACTGCGGGGCAATATAAGTGGTGCCATAGAGCGCTAGGCGCGTGGCGGTAGCGTCATCAGTTAGATCACCCCGTGAACCAATACTTTTGGTCTCGGCGCCTAACCCCTGACCATGCAGCACGGCCGCTTTGAAACTACCCTCGCCCATGCCGAAGAAGCTGTCGCCATGATAAGCAATCATGGTGTGGAAACCAGTATCGGCAGCAGTTTGGCCGACATCAATGTCGCGCTCGTCGTTGTCTGCAGCGGACATACCGTTGACCATCCACTGCCAGTTGCCGAAGTAGTTGTTGGAGGTCAGGATCAGGTTGTCGGTGTCGCCTTCAAGACCGGGGTTCTCGCGGTCAACAATCGGATAGTCAGAAAAACTACGGCCATAAATCGAGAGGTTAGATTTCCAGTTGTCTGCCAACTGCATGTCGTAGATACCGCCACCGGTACCGGCCAGGAAAATCACATCACTGTCGAGCCAATGGATATCGAAGTTATCGCGGTCAAAGCGCTTACCGGCCCAGATAGAGGCGTTTTCAAATGCGCCGGTAAAGCTGGGAAGATCGCTGAATTCAGCAAACACTTGGCGCACGTTGAGATCGGACTCGCCACCAGTCCAGTCATTGCTGGAGGTCGTGCCGTCAGCAATCATGGTGCGATAAAGCGCTTTGGCGCCGTTATCGAACTGCATGCGGTAGTTGAAAATAGCTTCAGCGTAGGTGTCCGGCTCATTGCCTAAACGGCCAACGGCGCCGCCCTCTCCACCCGCGGGTGTCAGGTAAGGGCCAGCATTCTCGCTTTTACCATCTTCGCCAATCAACAAGCCTGAACGCGCATAAACGTTGAACGAGAAACCCTCTTCGCCATCGGCGTAACGCTCCACCCGAGCCAGACGCTCTTCGATCTCCGCGTCGCTCTCTGTCGCCACGGCAGTCGACTGTGATTGCTCGGCAATCTCGGCACGGCGCTCGGCGGCATCAGCGCGCTGTTCCGCGGCTTCAATGCGGGCTTCAAGCTCGGCAAAGCGTTGTTCCATGGTCATTTGTGCCGAAGCAACACCGCTCATTCCCAAGCTGGCGGTGGCAATAGCAATGGCTAACGGCGTTTTAAATGTCATTTTATGCATTGTTTTGAGTACCCTATTGTTATTGGCAAGCGGTTGTTTATTAGCGCCTGTTTTTAAGCGTCTGCCTGTAAGCGCTTTTGCCTAAATCGATTAAGATCGAATCGATAACACTTCCCTTGCACGGTTCACCCAGGGGGTAGTGGCTTTGCTGCTAAACGCCACGGCGCTTAAGGAAAGGTAGCCAAAACTTAATCGATTAAGTCTCTTTTTACCAACGGCTAGTTGCTAATTAGCGACTAATGTCTAAGGAACGATTTTATTTAGTGAAAACTGAACAATGCCGTTAGACAAAAGTCGCTATTGAACTTCCTCGATCAAAGCGGCTAACTGAGCAGCACAATCTTAATCGATTAAGATAAAGATTAAGAGAGCCATTGAACAAACGTTGAGTTTGTGAATTAACGCTAATTTAGAAGCCACACCATCCACAACAATAAACGTCGAGGTACGCCGTTATGAAAAAGACTTTAATCACTACCGCCATCGCAGTAGCCAGCACGCTGAGTGCAACAAGCCAAGCTCAGGCTGAAGAACTCACCATTTCCTGTGGCGCAGTCGGCGCAGAGCTGACGCTGTGCCAGGAAGGCGTACGCGCCTGGGAAGAGAAAACCGGCCATAGCGTCGATGTTGTTTCAACGCCCAACTCCTCCACCGAGCGCCTTTCGCTCTACCAGCAGATCCTTTCGGCTAACTCCAGCGATATCGATGTGATGCAAATTGACGTGGTGTGGCCCGGCCTGCTTGCCAATCACCTACTCGATCTCAAAGAAGTGCTTGGCGATGATGCCGCTGCGGGGCACTTTGACACCATTGTCACCAACAACACCATCGATGACCGTTTAGTCGCCATGCCGTGGTTCACCGATGCGGGCGTGCTCTACTACCGCGAAGACTTGCTGGAAAAGTATGGCCATGACGTGCCAAAAACCTGGCAAGAACTCACCGAAATTGCCCGCGAGATCAAAGACGCCGAGCGCGCTGAGGGCCAAGACGGTATGCAGGGCTATGTCTTCCAGGGGCGCGCCTATGAAGGTTTGACCGTTAACGCCCTTGAGTGGGTAGCCAGCTTTGGCGGCGGCACAGTGGTGGAAGCCGATGGCGAAATTAGCATTAACAACGAACACGCCGCAGAAGCACTCGACCTAGCCGCATCGTGGATTGGTGATATTTCGCCTAACGGTGTGCTCAATTACACCGAAGAGGAAGCGCGCGGCGTCTTCCAAAGCGGCGGTGCCGTGTTTATGCGCAATTGGCCCTACGCCTGGGCACTGGCCCAAAGCGAAGACAGTGACGTTCGCGGCAAAGTAGGTGTTACCCAACTGCCCGCAGGTGGCGAAAACGGCCAAAGTGCCGCTGGCCTGGGCGGCTGGAACCTGGCGGTATCGCGCTACAGCGAACACCCCGAGCTGGCCGCCGACCTGGTCGCCTTCCTGACCGGTGAAGAGGAACAGAAGCGTCGCGCCATACAGGCCTCTTACAACCCCACTATCGACGCCCTCTACCAGGATGACGAAGTGCTTGAAGCCGTGCCCTTCTTTGGCACCCTTTACGACACCTTCGTCAATGCGGTCGCTCGCCCCTCTGCCCCCACCGGTGATGCTTATGGCCGGGTGAGTAACGCCTTCTTCAGCACCTCCCATGACGTGCTTTCCGGCACTAAAGATGGCACTCAAGCGGTCGCTGATCTTGAAGACGAATTGGCTCGCCTGAAGCGTCGCAACTGGTAACCCTGGAGCCTTTCCATGTCGACCTCCATCAAGCATGATGACGCGCCCGCTGGGGCGCGTTCTTTCACTACCAAGCCGCGCCGAGGCACTAAGGTTCGCCGTCAGCGGGTTAAAGCCGCCTGGCTCTTTTTAGCCCCCATGCTGATTGCGTTAACCCTGGTCGCTGGCTGGCCACTGGTGCGCACCTTCTTTCTCAGCTTCACCGATGCATCACTGTCAGATTTAGGCGCTGCCAATCTGATTGGCTTCGAGAACTACCTCGTCTATGAAGATGGCCGCTGGTATGGGGTACTGGCCGACTCGGTGTGGTGGCAGTCGGTATGGAACACCGTCTACTTCTCGGTGGTGTCGGTATCGCTGGAAGTGGTTTTCGGGGTCATTGTGGCGCTGATTTTGAACGCCGAGTTCAAGGGGCGTGTAATTGTGCGCGCTGCGGTGCTGATTCCCTGGGCAATCCCAACTATTGTTTCCGCGCAAATGTGGGCATGGATGCTCAACGACCAATTCGGCATCATCAATCACCTGCTGATGAGCGTGGGCATTATCAATGCCCCTATCGCCTGGACGGCGAACGCCGCCTACTCCATGTGGGCGGTGATTATGGTCGATGTGTGGAAAACCATTCCCTTCGTGGCGCTGCTGGTGCTTGCGGCTCTGCAGATGCTGCCCAAGGATTGCTACGAGGCCGCCGAGGTAGACGGCATTCACCCGCTGCGGGTGTTCTTCAAAGTTACCCTACCGTTGATTACCCCGGCGTTAATGGTCGCGGTGATCTTCCGCCTGCTGGATGCGCTGCGTGTCTTCGATGTTATCTACGTACTCACCTCCAACTCCACCAGCACCATGTCGATGTCGGTCTATGCCCGCCAACAGCTGGTCGAGTTCCAGGATGTCGGTTACGGCAGCGCCGCTTCTACTCTGCTGTTCTTGATCATTGCCCTGGCCACCGTGGCTTACCTCTACGTTGGGCGTAAACAAATCCAATTGGGAGGTGACTAATGAGTACTCGTCAGTTGGCCAAAATAGCCAAGCGCATCGGGTTTTGGGCGCTGATTGTGCTGATTATGGTGTACGCCGTCTTCCCGTTCTACTACGCGGTGGTCACCTCGTTAAAACCGTCGAGCGACCTGTTCCGCGTTGAGCTTTGGCCTTCGAACTGGAACTTCGATAACTACATCAGCATTTTTAGCCAAACCAGCTTTCTGCGCGCTATTTTCAACTCCATTGTGGTGGCGTTTAGCGTGGTGTTTATTGCCCTGCTACTCGGCATTACTGCCTCTTACGCCCTGGGCCGCGTGCGCTTTCGGGGCCGCTCCACGGTGCTGCTGGTGATTCTTGGGGTGTCGATGTTTCCTCAGGTGGCGGTGCTTTCGGGACTGTTTGAGGTGATTCGTGCGCTCAACCTTTACAACAACCCCGCCGGGCTGATTTTAAGCTACACCATCTTCACCCTGCCCTTCACCGTATGGGTATTGACCACCTTTATGAAGCAGTTGCCCATGGAGCTGGAAGAGGCCGCCATCATGGACGGCGCCACGCCCTGGGTAACCATCACGAAAGTATTTCTGCCGCTGATGTGGCCCGCCATGGCGACCACCGGCCTGTTGGCATTTATCGCCGCGTGGAACGAGTTTCTGTTTGCCCTCACCTTCACGCTGACCGACGCCCAGCGCACGGTGCCCGTCGCTATTGCGCTGCTGTCAGGCGGCAGCGCCTACGAACTGCCCTGGGGGCCGATTATGGCCGCTTCTGTGGTGGTCACGGTGCCCCTGGTCGTATTAGTGATTATCTTCCAGCGCCGCATTGTGTCAGGCCTTACCGCAGGCGCCGTTAAAGGATAAGGAATTTTTATGTCAACGTTGGACTCTACGATGCAAGACAACACACTCTGGTGGCGCGGTGGGGTTATTTACCAGATCTACCCACGCAGCTTTATGGACAGCCGCGGTGACGGTATTGGCGATCTTAACGGCATTACTGAAAAACTCGATTACGTGGCGTCACTAAACGTGGACGGTATCTGGCTATCGCCGTTTTTCACCTCGCCAATGCTCGATTTTGGCTACGACATTAGCGACTACTGCGACGTCGACCCCATGTTCGGCACCCTGGCGGACTTTAAAGCGCTGCTGGAAAAAGCCCACTCGCTTGGCCTTAAGGTGATGATCGACCAGGTGATTAGCCACACCTCGGATCAACACGCTTGGTTCCAGGAGAGTCGCCAAAACCGCACCAACCCCAAGGCCGACTGGTTTGTATGGGCTGACCCCAAGCCGGACGGCACGCCACCCAACAACTGGCTATCGATTTTCGGTGGCCCGGCGTGGACGTTTGATTCACGCCGCCAGCAGTACTATATGCATAACTTTCTAACCAGCCAGCCGGACGTAAACTTCCATAACCCGGAAGCACGGCAGGCGCAGTTGGATAATATGCGCTTCTGGCTGGATCTGGGCGTTGATGGTTTCCGCCTCGATACGGTTAACTTCTACTTCCACGACGCCGAGCTGCGCGACAATCCGCCGGTTCCCAAAGGCGAAGCCAAAACCCTGGGCGCTCCGGAAACCAACCCTTACACCTGGCAGCGCCACGTTTATGACCTTAGCCGCCCGGAGAATCTCGACTTCTTGAAAGACCTGCGGGCGTTAATGGATGAATATCCGGGCGCCACGACAGTGGGTGAAATTGGTGATGATAACCCCCTGGAGCGCATGGCCGAGTACACCGCAGGCGGCGACAAGCTGCATATGGCCTACACCTTCGACCTACTCAACACACCCCACTCGGCGCGCTATATTCATGAAGTGCTGGAGCGCTTTCAACGCCTGGCAGGCGACGCCTGGCCCTGTTGGGCGACCTCAAACCACGATGTAGTGCGCAGCGCCACCCGCTGGGGCGCAGGCAAAGACCCTAGCGCCTACCCTAAAGTGGCGCTGGCTATGCTCTGCTCGCTGCGCGGTAGCGTCTGCCTTTATCAAGGCGAAGAGTTAGGCCTGCCGGAAGCCGACGTGCCGTTTGAACGCATCCAGGATCCTTACGGCAAAGTGCTTTGGCCGGAATTTAAAGGCCGCGACGGTTGCCGCACGCCCATGCCCTGGAACGACAGCGAAAACGGCGGTTTCTCCAGCGTTGAGCCCTGGCTCCCCATGGAGACCCATCATCGCGATCTAGCGGTAAGCCGCCAACAGGATGATGCCAACTCCACCTTGAACGCGCTGCGCAACATGCTGGCTTTCCGTCGCCAGCACCCGGCGCTGTTCGATGGCGACTTAACGCTGGTCGATGTGGGTGAAACGCTGCTCGGTTTTACCCGCCAAAAAGCGGATGAGAAGCTGTTGTGCGTTTTCAACCTCACCGCTGGGAAGCAGACGGTTAACCTGCCGCTAGCGATAGACAGCGATTTGCAGGGCCACGGCTTTACCCCCCAGCGCGACGGTGACAGCCTGACGCTACCGGGGTATCAAGCGGCCTTTATGCGCGTCGCCTCATAAGCTCTAAACAACAACAGGCCGACCCAGAAGACATAAGCATTGAGGTCGGCAAGGAGTTACCTATGGCAAGTGTTACGCTTAGCAAGATCAACAAAGTGTTTGGCAGCGATCACATTATTAACGATGTGGACCTACATATTGGCGACGGCGAATTTGTGGTTTTCGTTGGCCCCTCCGGCTGCGGCAAGTCGACCCTTTTGCGCCTGATCGCCGGTTTGGAATCGATTAGCGATGGCGACCTGAGCATGGATGACACCGTGGTCAATGACTTGCCACCGCGGGAACGCGGTGTGGGCATGGTGTTTCAATCCTATGCGCTCTACCCGCATATGACCGTTTACGACAATATGGCGTTTGGCCTGAAACTGGCCAAGACCGCCAAAGAGACCGTGCACGAGCGGGTCATGAGCACAGCAAAGATTTTGCAGCTTGAAGAGCTGCTGCACCGTAAGCCAAAAGCCCTTTCCGGGGGCCAACGCCAGCGGGTGGCCATGGGCCGTGCCATGGCGCGTGAACCGCGTATTCTGCTGTTTGACGAGCCACTCTCCAACCTGGATGCCTCGCTGCGGGTACAAATGCGTAACGAGATCGCACGGCTGCATAACCGCCTTGGTTCCACCATGATTTACGTGACCCACGACCAGGTGGAGGCCATGACCCTGGCCGACAAAATTGTGGTGCTCAATGGCGGACACGTTGAGCAGGTAGGCAGCCCCCACGAGTTGTACCAGCGCCCGGCGACGAAATTCGTTGCCGGGTTTATCGGCTCGCCCACCATGAACTTCATGCCCGCAGAGTTACTCGCTGGTGACGCCAACGGCTGTCGTGTGCGAGCCGTAGGCGTTGGCGAGCTCGCCCTGCCCCAGAATGCCCAGCAGCGGCAAAGCGGCGAAGCATTGACCCTCGGCATTCGCCCAGAGCACCTATGCTTAGCGGCACCCACTGATGACAACTGCTTCGATATCGTCAATGTCGAGTATTTAGGTAACGAAGTTTACGTCTACCTTGAGCCCAAACAGGGCGACACGCTGTTGATTCATCGCAGCGAAGCGCCCAGCCAGTGGCAGGAAGGCCAGCAGGTGTCGCTGGCAGCGGATTGGGAAAAAGTCCACCTGTTTGATGAGAGCGGTGCAGCACTGACGTTATCCACTCAACAAGCAGCGGCTTAAGCACAAGAGTCAACCAAGATACCCGCTTTAACGACCCTCTGTGTGTGCCTAACCTTCCCTTCGCTTATCATGGGGAGTGGCAGCACACAGCGGGTCGATTTTATTATGCACATCCTTTGAATAGCTAATCTTCAATTATTAAAAAAGCCTGTATAAGGAAGTACCGTGACTGATCAGCGCCGTATGACACTCAAGGATCTTGCGCAGGAACTCAACGTCTCCACTGCCACGATTTCCAATGCCTTTAACCGGCCGGATCAGCTTTCTCCAGCCCTGCGCGAACGCATACTCAAAGAGGCGAAAAGGCTGGGGTACAGCGGCCCTGACGCCAAAGCGCGCAGCCTGCGCACCGGCCGCTCGCGGATTATTGCGGTGATTCTTGCGGAAAGCCTGACCTACAGTTTGAACGACGCCGTGGCCAGCGAGTTTTTATCAGGGGTTGCCGAAGTTCTTGATGCCCACGGCCACACGCTGCTGTTATTGCCGGGTCGCGGCCATGCCTCACAGCCGCCGGGCTCCGCCAATATCGCCGATGGCTTTATCGTTTATGGATTAATGCCCAACAATAAGCTGCTCGATGAACTGCCCGCCCAACGCACCCTGGTGGCCGTCGATTTTGATATTGAAGGCTGCCCGACGGTGCATATCGATGATACAGCTGCTAGCTATAAAATCGCCCAGCATGCGCTTAACCAGTTGCCCAAACGCCCGGCGATTATCAACCTGCGCTTAACCAAAGAGGTCTGCAACGGCCGCGTGACGGCCGAGCACACGCTGCTGCCCAACACCAGCACCATTAGCCGTGCCCGCCTTGAGGGCTTTCATAACGCGCTGAGTGAGCAAGGTGTGGATGTGGCGCAAGTGCCGCTCTGGAATATCGAGGAGAATACCTTTGAGGTGTGCTCGCCGGTGATTGCCGAGATTCTCGACCAGCCACTAGAACAACGGCCAGACCTGCTGCTGTGCATGTCTGACCGTATTGCACTCACGGCGCTAACGCTAGCCGAGCAGCGCGGTATACGGGTGCCGGAAGAGTTACGCATTACCGGGTTCGATGGCATTGCTGAAGGACAGTACCGCGCACCGCGTTTAACCACGGTGCGCCAGGATAGCATGGGCAAAGGGCGAGTCGCAGCGCAGATGATTCTTGGCCGCATCCCCCTCGCCCAGCAGTTGCTGCAAACTGAGCTGCTGCTGGGCGACACCTGCCCTTAGCCCTTAGGAGGGTATTACTTAGCAGTCGCCTGCATGGCAAGCGCAGTATCCAGCATACGGTTGGAGAAGCCCCACTCGTTGTCGTACCACGCCATGATTTTAACCAGACGGCCATTCACGCGGGTGTGATTAGCATCGAAGGTCGATGAGTTGGCATCATGATTGAAATCAATAGAGACCAGCGGTTCAGCGTTAACAGCCAATACCGGAGAGTTAGCCGCGGCCTTCTCAACGATGGCATTAATCTCTTCTTTAGTGGTATCGCGACTGGCACTAAAGGTCAGATCCACCAGCGAGACGTTGATCACCGGTACGCGAACGGCTAGGCCATCAAATTTACCCGCCAGCTCTGGTAGCACCAAGCCCACCGCTGCGGCAGCACCGGTTTTGGTCGGGATCATGGAGTGCGTTGCACTGCGCGCCCGGTAGGGGTCAGAGTGGTAAACATCCGAGAGGTTCTGATCATTGGTGTAAGCGTGCACCGTGGTCATCAAACCGTTTTCGATACCGACTGCATCGTTCAACGCTTTCGCGACCGGCGCTAGGCAGTTGGTGGTGCAGGAAGCATTAGAGACAACCGTGTGCTCAGCGGTCAACACTTGGTCATTAACGCCATACACAATCGTCGCATCAGCGTCGGGGCTGGGTGCGGAAATCAGCACGCGCTTGGCACCCGCTTCGATATGCTTGGCCGCCGCCTCGCGCTTGGTAAACAACCCGGTGCACTCCATCACCAGATCGATATTCATCGATGCCCACGGCAACTCCGCTGGATCGCGCTCTGAGGAGATGGCGATACGATCACCATCCACCGTGATGCTCTCGGCGTCGTGTTCTACCTTAAAGGGGAAGTGGCCATGCACGGTATCGTGACGCAGCAGGTGGGAATTTAGCGAGGGGTCGCCGAGATCGTTAATGGCGACGACCTGTACGCGGTCACGGTAGCTGTTTTCGTAAAGGGCGCGCAGTACATTGCGGCCAATACGGCCAAATCCGTTAATCGCAACTCTTATTGTCATGATAGCTCCTCAATTGACCAATAGTAACAATCTGCACCTTTAGTAAAAAAATTACTAAAAATACGTATTTAAGCGTCATGAGGCCGATAAACAGCGTTTCAACCGCCCCAAAAGGCTAGTAAATATCCAATATGTAGTAAAATTACTATATAAACGCTATCGTAGTCCAATACTAAATTGCCCACAATCCCCTTACTCAAGGAGAGCGCCCATGACGAATGCAACCTCGAATACAGCAGCACCGGCGTCTACCAACCCTCATTCCCATACGCCTTTAAGGCGCACCAAAATTGTTGCCACACTCGGCCCCGCCAGTGATCGCCCCGGCGTGCTGGAAGCGATGCTAAAAGCCGGTGTGGATGTGGTGCGGCTTAACTTCTCCCACGGCTCGGCGGATGATCACCGCCGTCGCTTAAGCGAAGTCCGCGAGATCGCCGAACGCCTTGGCCGCAGCGTTGCTGCGCTGGGCGACCTGCAAGGGCCGAAAATTCGTATTGCGCGTTTTGTCGAAGGCGCCGTCAACCTCAATGTCGGCCAGGCATTTGTCTTGGACATGGCGCTGGACGCCAATAGCGGCACTGCAGAACGCGTCGGCTGCGACTATCAAACACTGGCCGATGATGTCGTTGAGGGCGACCGCCTACTGCTCGACGATGGCCGTTTGGTACTCGATGTCACCCGTGTAATTGGACAAGAAGTGCATACCCGCGTTCACGTAGGTGGCAAGCTCTCCAACAATAAGGGCATTAACAAGCAGGGAGGAGGACTCTCAGCGCCCGCCCTTACTGAGAAAGATAAGGCCGATCTAAAAACCGCTATTGAGATTGGCGTTGACTACTTAGCCGTCTCCTTCCCGCGCAGCGCCGCAGATATGCAAGAAGCCCGCGAGCTGCTTGGCGAAGCCGGGAAAGAGATCGGCCTGGTGGCTAAGCTTGAACGCGCCGAAGCGGTTGCCGACGATGCTACGCTGGATGGCATCATTGAAGCCTCTGAGGCGGTCATGGTGGCCAGGGGCGACCTGGGCGTTGAGATTGGCGACGCCGCGCTGATCGGTACTCAGAAGCGAATTATCAAGCACGCACGCACACTCAACCGTGCCGTCATTACCGCCACCCAAATGATGGAATCGATGATCGAGTCGCCGCTACCCACCCGCGCCGAGGTCTTCGACGTGGCCAATGCGGTGCTCGACGCCACCGATGCAGTGATGCTCTCTGCGGAAACCGCCGCAGGTGACTACCCGGTGGAAACCATCGAAGCGATGAACCGTGTGTGTCTGGGTGCCGAGCGTGAGCGTCTCGCTCAGGAGTCAGGCCACCGTATTCATGAGGGCTTTGAGCGCATCGATGAAACCATCGCGCTATCGGCGATGTATGCAGCGAATCACTTATCCGGCGTCAGCGCCATCGCTTGCATGACCTCCACCGGTTATACACCGCTGATTGCATCGCGCATTCGTTCCGGCCTGCCTATCGTAGGGTTGGCTCACAGCCCTATCGCCCAGCGGCGTATGGCGCTCTATCGTGGCGTGGTTTCCATTCCTTTCAACACCACCGATATGGATCCGGCCAACCTTAACCAAGAAGCATTGAAATGCTTGCAGGCACAGGGATTTATCCACCCTGGCGAGCATGTCATTCTCACTCGCGGCGACCATATGAATGCCCATGGGGGCACCAATACGATGAAAATCCTTGCCTTTGATAGCGAGTAACGGTCTAACCTTTGTAGCGAGCTTTTAGCTTTTACGACCTTTAAAAAGAAAAACCATTCGGCCATAAGACCGAAAGGCAATAGAACCATGAGGGAAGTGACGAAATGAGTGACGCGCAACCGCCCCGCCAAGCCATCCGTACGCTGCAAGCGCGCAAGCGTATTGCGCTAATTGCCCACGATGGCAAGAAGAGCGAAATGCTTGAGTGGGCAACTCGCTGGAAGGATACGCTGAGCCAGCACGAATTGATTGGCACGGGAACAACGTCTAAGCGGCTTAAAACCGCGTTAGGGTTAGAAGTCGAGGGTCTAATGAGCGGCCCTCTGGGCGGTGACCAGCAGATTGGCGCACGGATTGCGGAGCAGCGGCTGGATGTACTGATCTTCTTTTGGGATCCCTTCTCACCCCAGCCCCACGACCCGGATGTCAAAGCGTTGCTGCGTTTAGCGGCGCTGTGGAATGTACCCGTTGCCTGCAATGCGGCGAGCGCCGACTTCGTGCTCTCCTCGCCCTACTTGAGCGAGAGTTACGATATGTCGATACCAGATGCAGCAGCTTGGGCCCAGGCGCGCACGGTTTAACGCCGGTGCAGATGACGCGCCACCACCTGCAGCCCGCTCTCATAGTGGCCGTTCATGGCGGCTAGGGCACAGCGCAATGTTAACTCGGCAATACGGTCATAATCCTGTAGCGCCGAGTTCACTGGCTGAGGAAGGAAATCCAGCAGCCGGTGATCACCAAAGGTCGCCAGGCGCATATTCTCCGGCAGACCGCCGCGCTCCAAGAACACATCAAACACCCCTTCCATCAGTGTATAGGACGCCGTCACCAGTGCGTCGGCACCGCCCTGTTCATCCAGCAGTTGAATCGCTAAACGCACCCCTTCGCTACGCTCATAGTGCGATCCGGTAAGATAAAGCGGTTCAATCATGCTGCCTTCAAGGGCCGCCTGAAAACCCACCCGCCGCTCACAGCTAACCGACAGCTCCGGCATCGCTTCCAACCAGGCAATACGCTTGGTCGCCGCGCCGATCACCGAACGGGTCAACGTCTTAGCCGCCTCCTGATCGTTACTCACGACACTGGCAAAGCGCGTCGGGTTGAGGCCACGGTCCATCCCCACCACGCACCATCCCTCGTCTACCAGGTCGGCATAAAAAGTATCGTCGCTAGGCAAGCAACTGGCGGTTATCAACACCTCACAGCGTTGCGCACGCAGCGCCAACGCGAGTGTCCGTTCACTCTCTGCACAGTCATCTGAGCTTACGATCAACAGCTGATAACCCTGCTCCCGTGCACCCCGCTCCAGGCGTTTGGCTAGGCGAGCATAACTAATGTTCTCCAAATCCGGCACGATAAGCCCCAGCAAGCGGCTTGCACCCCGGCGCAGCGCAGCCGCCTGAGGGTCAATGTGATAGCGGTGTTGCCGCACCACCGCCATCACTTTTTCAATTGTCGCTGCGCTAATGCGGCGCTGCTCGGCCTGACCATTAATGACGTAGCTAGCAGTGGTGCGCGAGACGCCGGCTAGCCGGGCAATATCGGCAAGTGTCATGCGGTTTCCCCCTGGTGTGACCGGGCAGTTTATCAGCAAGTTAGCGCCTACCAGACCAAAGTCTAAAAGCTCAAACCTTGTGTCATTCAGTGAATCGATTCAGCATAGCACTATGTGCAGATTTAATAGCACCATACCCAGATTTAATGGCAAGGATAAACCGACTGAAACGGCACGGTTCATCTCATTGGCATCAACGCCATTACCATGATCATTTAACGACGATCACTTTATGTACACGACGCTGCGTCGACGCTGCCCCATTAAAATGCCGACAGTGCGCGTTTACAGGAGAATACTATGTTGACACTCGGCCCCGATGACATCTTGCTAGGCCGCCACGCCGACAGCTGGCAAACCGCGCTGGACAGTGCCGCTGAGGCGCTGGTTGAGGCCGGATTGGTTGAGGCCGAGTACCGCGACGGCCTACACGCCCGCGAGGCACAATCATCAACGTTTCTAGGCAACGCCATCGCAATACCCCACGGTACACCGGAAAGCCGTCAGTATGTGAAGCAGACGGGTGTACGCGTGTTGCAGTTCCCACATGGGATCGAGTGGCACGACGGCCAGCAAGTGCACGTACTGGTAACGATTGCTGCCCAGAATGATGAGCATCTGGATATTCTGCGCCAGCTCACCCATGTGCTGGATCGCGAAGGCGTTTCCGAGCAACTGGCAAACGCCACCTCCGCGGCAGATGTAGCGCGGCTGCTTTCCAAACCAGCATTAGAACCGCGCCTGGATGCCGACACCCTATGCGTCAACTTTCCGGCACGCGACCCACAAGAACTCGCCCTGGCTGCAGCCGCCCGCTTACGCCAAAGCGGCTGTGTCGATAACAGTTTTATTACCGCCGTCGCCGCAGCACAGCCGACCTGGTTAGGTAAAGGGCTGTGGCTGGCTAGCAGCGCCCAGGGCGTTAACCAGCCCGCGCTTGGGGTGGCCACACCGGCTGAACAAAGCCTGGAAAACACTGGTCATCCAGTGCATGCGTTGTTCTGTCTGGCCGCCCACGGCGATGCCCACCGCCCGCTGTTAGAGCAACTGATGGCGGTGTTGGAAAACAGCGAAAGCCAAAGCCTGGTGGGCAAAACCAGCGCGCAGCTGCTGGCCACCCTGGCGGGCGAAACCGCAAATACCCAAACCCGTCGGGTACGGGTGCTCAACCCCCATGGGCTGCACGCTCGCCCCGCCAAACAGTTGGTACAGATAGCGCGCGCCCAGGCCATGCCGATTCAGGCACGTTTGGAAGAAGGCAGCGCCACCCCGGTTTCCGCCGCCAGCCTAACCAAAGTGATTGGCCTGGGCGCACGCCGCGGCCAGTGGCTGGTGCTGTCAGCCGAGGGTGAGCAGGCAAGCGCGGCGCTAGAGGCCGTCGCCGAGGCTGTTGAATCGGGCCTGGGAGAAAAAGTAACGCCCTTTGACGGCGGCTTTGATAGCACGCAGGAAACGAGCACCGCTACACCGGCCGTTGAGCCCCTCGCTGCCGATACGCCCCACACCGGCGTGGCCGCCTCGCCGGGCTTGGCCATTGCACCAGTATTTGTCATTCGCCCGATGCAGTTCGAGTACGCCGAGCACGCAAGCGACGCTGAACACGAAATCAGCCGTTTAAATAGCGCGCTGAAAGAGGGCGCCGCCCAGCTGCAGACATTGGTGCATAACGCCCCCGGTGGCGAAGTCGCCGATATTCTTTCAATGCACGAAGAGATGCTCGACGACCCGGAGCTCCATCACGCGGCGACGGATGCCATTCGTGAAGGGCGCTCGGCGGAAGCGGGCTGGTGGGAAGCGATTGAAACCGCGGCCCACGCCCAGGAGATGCTCGCTGACCGCCTGCTAGCCGAACGCGCTGCCGACCTGCGCGACGTAGGTCGCCGGGTGTTGGGCGTACTCTGCGATGTGACGCTCCCCGAACCGCCGGATCACCCTTATATTCTGGTGATGGACGATATCGGCCCTTCCGATGTGGCCCGGCTGGATACTTCCCGTGTCCGCGGCCTGCTTACCGTTCGCGGTGGCGCCACGGCGCACAGCGCTATTCTGGCCCGTGCACTGGGCATTCCCGCCGTGGTGGGCGCGGGTCAAGCGGTGATGGCGCTTAACAACGCCAGCATGATGATTCTGGATGGCGAGCGTGGCCGAGTGACGTCGCAACCTTCCGAAGAGCGCCTACAGCGTGCCGAGCAGCAGTTACTAGACCTCCAGCAGCGCGAAGCCGATGCCTGGGAAAGCCGCTTCGAGGTCGCCCAAACTCGCGATGGGCACCGTGTCGAAGTTGCCGCCAACCTGGGCAACACTGCCCACGCCGCTGATGCAGTAGAGCGTGGCGCTGAGGCCGTTGGCCTGCTGCGTACTGAATTCCTGTTCATGGCCCACGCCAGCGCACCAGACTTAGCCACTCAGATTAGCGAGTACCGTCAGGCAATTGACGCCCTGGATGGCCGCCCGCTGGTAGCGCGCACATTAGATGTCGGCGGCGACAAGCCACTCCCCTACTGGCCGGTACCCCAAGAAGACAACCCCTTCCTGGGCCTACGCGGTATTCGCTTAGCGCTGACACAACCCGAAGTGCTCGAGACCCAATTGCGTGCGTTATTGATGGCAGGCAAGGATAGTCCACTGCGGATTATGCTGCCGATGGTCAAAGATATCGCTGAGTTCCGCGCTGTAAAAGCCATCTACGATCGCCTACTCAAAGAGATCCCTACTTCCCAGCGCGCCACCGATGTGCAGTTGGGGGTGATGATTGAAATACCCTCTAGCGCGCTGCTGGCACCCAGCCTTGCCGCCGAGGTGGATTTTTTCTCAGTAGGCACTAATGACTTAACCCAGTACACCCTGGCTATCGACCGCGGCCACCCAGAGCTCTCTGCTCAAGCCGATGGCTTACACCCTGCTGTGCTGCGTTTGATTCAGATGACCGTGGCGGCTGCCCATACCCAAGGCAAATGGGTCGGTGTGTGCGGCGAATTGGCTTCAGACGCCGTGGCCATTCCGGTACTGGTAGGCCTTGGCGTGGACGAGCTCTCCGTCAGCGCGCGGCAGATCCCGCTGGTCAAAGCCCGCCTGCGCGAGTTTGACTTCGCTGATGCCCAAGCCAGCGCTCAGTTAGCGCTGAATCAGGCGACTAGCGATGAAGTGCGCGATGCACTGGAGGCGCGCTAATGGCCCGCGTGCTATGCATTACCCTGAACCCGGCACTGGATTTGGCGTTTAACCTTGACGCCTTGGTGCTGGGCAGCGTCAACCGCCCCACTAGCGCCCAATTAGAAGCAGCGGGCAAAGGCGTTAACGTTGCTCGCGTATTGGCGGGTCTTGGTCACGACGTCACCGTCAGCGGCTTTTTAGGTGCCGATAACGACGCTCCCTTTCAATTGGCATTTACCCAGCACTCCCTGACCGACGCCTTTGTGCGCGTGCCGGGAGAAACCCGTATTAATGCCAAAATTGCGGAACAAAGCGGCCGCGTTACCGATATTAATGGCCCCGGCATGCCCATTGACGCCACGCATTTGCAGGCGCTGATCGACACGCTAAATACCGAGCTTTCCAGCGCGACGCCCCCCCAGGCGGTCGTCGTGGCGGGCAGCCTGCCCCCGGGGCTGTCACTGGTCGATTTCAGCGCGCTGTTAAACCACTTAAACGCCAGCGGCGTACCGCTCTGGGTAGATACCAGTGGCCCGGCACTCAATGCGGCCATAGCGACTCACCCCGCCGGTGTTAAGCCTAATGAAAACGAACTGGCAGAGTGGGCGAGCGAAGATATGACCTCTTCTGATGCTCGCTTGAATGCGGCTAAACGGCTGCATAAAAGCGGCATCGCCCATGCGCTGATTTCAGCGGGTGCCGAAGGGGTGTTGTGGGTTAACGCTCAAGGTGCCTGGCACGCTACACCCCCTAAGGTCACCGCGACGAATACCGTTTGCGCCGGCGATACCTTCGTCGCGGGCATGCTCCACGGCCTGCTGACTCATCAGAACGGCCAGCAAGACGCTGAACAGACGCTGCGCTTTGCCACCGCGCTCTCGGCCGAGGCCGTGCGCCACGTTGGCGTGGGCAACCCCCACGCTGCCGATTTCGATTCACTCCAACAACACACCCGGATACGGCGTCTTGACGACACCATCACCGAGGGAGCCACGCTATGAATATTATTCTGATTACCGCCTGCCCCAGCGGCATGGCGACCACCTTCCTCGCGGCTAAGCGCCTGGAACAAGCCGCCCAGCGCCAAGGCTGGTCGGCGCATGTGGAAATGCACGGCGAAGTCGCGCCGCTCCAGGCCGCTACTGCCGAGCAGATCGCCAATGCCGATTTGATCGTGGTCGCCGCCGATCACGTGCCTGCCCCAGAGCGCTTTGAAGGCAAGCGGCTATTCCAAGCACCGATTGCCAGCGCACTCCCCGATCCCAGCGCTTTTCTAGCCCAGGCTAAGCGTGAAGCGCCGATTTATAGCGCACCTGCCGCCTCTACTACTAGCGCATCTACCGCTGCAAACAGCGCGGGTGGCAAGAAAATCGTTGCCGTCACTGCCTGCCCCACCGGCGTGGCGCATACCTTTATGGCCGCCGAAGCACTCGCAGAGGCGGGCAAAGCCATGGGCCACGCCATTCGCGTGGAAACCCAAGGCTCGGTGGGCGCACAAGATAAATTGACCGAAGAAGAGATCGCCGACGCCGACATAGTCGTATTGGCCTGCGATATCGACGTTGATCCGTCGCGGTTCGCTGGTAAGCGCATCTACCGCACTTCTACTGGCAACGCGCTAAAAAAACCACGCCCCACGCTTGAAGCTGCGCTCAGCGAGGCCGCCATAGAGAACGGCAGCAGCAATGCGGGCACAGCAAATAAGAGCGTCAAAGAGAAAGGCGTTTATAAGCACCTGCTCACCGGCGTTTCCTTTATGCTGCCAATGGTGGTGGCGGGCGGCCTACTGATTGCACTCTCCTTTGTGTTCGGTATTGAGGCCTTTGAGCAGGAAGGCACTCTGGCCGCCGCGCTGATGCAGATCGGCGGTGGCACCGCCTTTGCACTGATGATTCCAGTGCTGGCAGGTTATATTGCCTACTCCATCGCCGACCGCCCCGGCATCGCACCGGGTATGATTGGTGGCATGCTGGCGGCCAATATCGGCTCCGGCTTTATCGGCGGTATTTTGGCGGGTTTCCTGGCGGGCTACGTGGCGCTAGCGGTTACGCGCTACGTCAAACTGCCCTCCAGCATTGAATCCCTGAAGCCAATTCTGATCATTCCGCTAGTCGCCAGTTTGGTCACCGGCCTCACCATGATCTATGTGATTGGCGAACCGGTCGCGGCGCTGCTTAATGCTCTGACCAGTTTCCTGGAGTCCATGGGCTCCACCAACGCTGTGCTACTGGGTATCCTGCTCGGCGCGATGATGTGTTTCGATCTGGGTGGCCCGGTCAACAAAGCGGCTTACACCTTTGGCGTAGGCCTGCTAGCCTCTGAAACTTACGGCCCCATGGCGGCGATCATGGCGGCTGGGATGGTACCTGCCATTGGTATGGGTATTGCCAGCTTTGTAGCGCGCAACAAGTTCTCGGCACCGGAGCGGGAAGCGGGCAAAGCCTCTTTTGTACTGGGCCTCTGTTTTATCAGCGAAGGCGCGATTCCCTTTGCGGCGAAAGACCCGCTACGAGTTATCCCCGCTTGCATGGTGGGCGGCGCACTCACAGGCGCCCTCTCGATGCTGGTAGGCGCGCAACTCATGGCTCCTCACGGTGGTATCTTCGTACTGCTGATTCCCAACGCCATTACCCCGGTACTGCTCTACCTTGGCGCTATTGTGGCTGGCTCGTTGGTGACGGGTTTAAGCTATGCGTTTATCAAACGTGATGCGGCCCAAGTAGCACTCGCCACCTAACCGCTGTTACCAAAAAATGAGGGCAGGCGAACATGCCTGCCCTTTTAAATACGTCGCTTTACGCATTTAATACCTTTTCACGCCACTTATACCCTCTACTCTTTGTCATTTTTTATGTAGTATTTTTACATAACCTACTTTTTGATCACTAATTCACCTATAACAAACGGATCATCCTATGTTTCAGCTCACTCGCAGTGTTACCTGGCAGGCACTTGAACGCCTGCGCGACAAAACCGCCAACGACCGCATTCGTGACTACTTCACCAATGACCCGCAGCGCTTTGAGAAAATGAGTTTACGGGTAGGCGGTCTGTTTCTTGACTACTCCAAGCACCATGTCTCTGATGAAGTGCTTACCAAGCTGATTGAGCTAGCCGACCACTCCGCACTGGTACAGCGGCGGGCACAGATGTTCTCCGGCGATATTATCAACGTTACGGAAAACCGCCCGGTACTGCATACGGCTCTGCGCCACTTAGGCGATGAGCCGGTCTATGTGGACGGTGAAGACGTCATGCCGGAGATCACCCGCACCCGCGAGCAGATCAAGCTGTTCTCGGAAGCGGTGCGCAGCGGTGAATGGAAAGGCTACAACGGCAAACGCATTAAAGACGTGGTCAATATCGGCATTGGTGGCTCGGATCTTGGGCCCAATATGGCGGTTCGCGCGCTGCTCAAATACCGCCACCCGGAGCTCCACTTCCACTTCGTCTCCAACGTGGACGGTACCCATATTCAAAAAGTGCTCTCGCGCCTTGATCCGGCGACTACGCTGTTTATCGTCTCTACCAAGACCTTCTCTACCCAGGAGACACTGCTAAACGCCAAAACCGCGCGGCGCTGGTTCCTGGAGAACGCTGGTGAAGATGCCGACGTGGGCGCGCACTTTATTGCCGCCTCTACCAACCGCAAAGCGGCCATGGAATTCGGCATTCGCGAAGAGAACGTGTTCGAGTTCTGGGCCTGGGTGGGTGGACGCTACTCCATGTGGTCGTCCATCGGCCTGCCAATTGCGCTTTCGATCGGTTTTGAGGGCTTTATCGAGCTGCTGGAAGGCGCTCATGAGATGGATAACCATTTCATCAACGCGCCCTTCTCGCAAAACATGCCCGTGCTGATGGCACTGATTGGTATTTGGTACATCAACTTTATTGGCGCTGAGACCCAAGCCATCGTGCCTTACGACCAGGCGCTGAACCAACTGCCTTCGTTTTTGCAGCAGCTGGATATGGAGTCAAACGGTAAGTCGGTGGATATTTTCGGCCACCCGGTGAACTATAAAACCGGCCCGATTGTATGGGGCCAAACCGGTTCCAACGGCCAGCACGCCTTCTTCCAGCTACTGCACCAGGGCACCCGCTACGTGCCGATTGATTTTATTGCCTCGCTCAAGCCCGAGCCCGGCGTGGAAGACCACCACTTCGCCCTACTGACCAATATGCTCGCCCAGGCCAACGCCTTTATGGAAGGCAGCCAAGGGGACAGCAAAGAGCTCAGTCAACACGACCCCTACAGCTGCCCCGGCAACCGTCCTTCCAGCACCCTACTGCTGGATGAGCTAACGCCAAAAAACCTGGGGGCACTGATCGCGCTCTACGAGCACAAGGTGTTCGTGCAAGGGGTCATCTGGAACATCAACTCCTTTGACCAGTGGGGCGTACAGCTCGGCAAGCGCATCGCCGGTGAAATCAGCGAGCGCATCGACACCAACGCCGCCGACTTCGACGCCTCAACGCAAGGTCTGCTGGAACTGGTGCGTGCGCACTTCCCTAATGGCGGTAGCGGTGAGAAGGAAAGCGCACCAGCCAGTGCCGGTAAGAAACCCGCGAAGAAGAAGCGCTAGGCTAGCTTGCTAACCGGGTAGAAAAAAGAACGCCTTGGTTTGAGAAAACCAAGGCGTTTATGCTCGCCCTTATACGTCAAGCTACATAACATCAACGAACTAGTAAGTCAGAACTGACTCACTATCGCTTGGGGTAAACGTTCTGATCACTGGAGGTCCCAATACATTATATGTTGAGGCCCCGCAGCCCCGCCCAGGTAGTGCTCACCTGTTTCATGGAAGCCCGCCTTTTGGTAACAGGTGTGAGCCGCAGGGTTCTTGGCGTTCACCGTCAGGTAGATTCGGGGATAATTCGCATAGTTTTCTTTTAGGTAGGGAAACAGCGCTTTTACCGCCAACGTCCCAAGCCCTCTACCCTGCTGCTTGGCGTCAATGAAAAACGTGCGTAGGCCTATGCTGCCTTCCGTACAAAAATCATAGTCATCAGCGTAGGCTATATCGATTTTGAAGCATCCTACCAACTGGTCATCGTGCTTAATCACATGCAGATGCGTCGTTTCATGTCGATCAGTGAGAAACTCCTTAGCGGTTCCCACAAATTTCACCTGATCATCGCGCACCGCGATGTTGCGCACTTCAGCCACATCCGCTGCATCAAGTTTTTCTAGCTTGATCATCTAGTGCTCGCAACCGTCTTAATTAATGTGAAACCTTTCAATGTAAGTGACCACTATCAATGATCTTCAGTATACATATATCTAATATGCATGGCCTTTCTCCCTTCACCGTTTTCCACCATATAAGGTGGTTAAACATCATATTGATGCTTCGTCCGGAATCAGCGCCAGCAGATCAGTGACGCCAATATCCACACCGGCTTGGGAGAATAAGGTAGATGCCTGCCCGCGGTGGTGGGTTTGGTGATTGAAGAAGTGGAGAATCAGGCTTGAGTAGCGTCGTTTTGAGGCCACTCCTTTTGTGTTGTGATAACTCAGCGTGGTACTCAAATCGTCATCAGTTAGCGCGCCCACCCAGTTAATAATCACAGTATCAAACCATCGGCGATGCGCTTTCAGGCCTTCCAAGTCATCAAACATCAATTCATCAAGCCGCTGTGGCGTAGGGAGGTCGACTATTACCGCAAGCGTTCTTGCGCTAGACGCGGGATGCGCTGCAAACCGCTTAAGCCAAATGGTATCGGCGACCATAACATGATTTAGCGTGCCAAAAATCGAACCGAAGAAAGCGCCACGCTCTTCGCTAAGCTCAGCGGTCGTCAGCCTGCTGGCAGCATCGTATACCTTGGTGTTCATCCACTGGTTATAGGATGCCATCAGCTCAAAATGTGGTTGCAGCTCCATAGGTCATATCGCCTCTTTCAATATGGGCCAATATGGGCGCCAGCGTGGCCGTGAGTGAAACGCCAACAGGCCCTAGTTAAGAGTATGAAATAACGGAGCGTCTGTTCATCCCCCGAATTTAGCATTTAAGCCCCTACCCCTCTGCTTGCGTCTTTTTATAAACGCCATATACTGTATATATAACCATGCATATGCATCAATAGCATTTAGAGGTGAGGTGGCCAATGACGACTCCCGAACAAGCGTCTCATGCGTCAGCCGTGCGTAAAGGTCGCGGGGCAACGTACGATCCGCATAACCGTTTTGCGCCCACCCAAAGCATTGCGGAAGACGACGGTTGGTGGCGGGAGGAAACATCCACCACTATCGCCACCGAAGTACGTGAGGAAGTCAGCAAAAGCGCACTCTCCTGGAACAAATCGCCGGATTTACCCTTTGATCGATCACTGAACCCGTATCGTGGTTGTGAGCACGGCTGCGTTTACTGCTATGCCCGCCCCTCTCACGCTTACTGGGATTTGTCGCCGGGGTTGGATTTTGAAACCAAATTGATTGCCCGCAGCGGTTTAGTGGAGCGGTTAACTGAAGAGCTTTGTCATCCCAACTATGTGTGCCGCCCCATCAACCTTTCCGGCAACACCGACTGCTACCAACCGCTTGAAGCCAAACATCAAACCACTCGGCAGTTACTTGAGCTGCTGCTGGAGTGTCGCCATCCGGTAACGCTGGTCACCAAAAGCACCTTAGTGCTGCGCGATTTGGAACTCCTGGCCGAAATGGCTGAGCACCGGCTGGTGCACGTATTTGTTAGTTTGACTAGCCTGGATGCCAACTTGAAACGCACATTAGAGCCGCGGGCGGCATCTCCTCAGGCGCGCTTACGAGCCATTCGGGAACTGAATACCGCGGGCATTCCCGTAGGTGCTTTAATTTCGCCGGTTATTCCGGGGCTAACCGATCATGAAATCGAAAAACTCTTGGAAGCCGCCAGTCGTGCAGGAGCGCGAACCGCTACCTGGATGCTGCTGCGCTTACCCCATGAAGTGGCGCCGCTATTTGAAGCGTGGTTAGAAGCCCACTACCCGGAGCGCGCTGCGAAAGTGATGAGCCTAATGCGTCAGTGCCGTGGCGGTAAAGCGTACGATGCCAAGTTTGGTAAGCGCTTTCGCGGTGAAGGAGTATTTGCCGATTTAATTGCGCAACGCTTTGCCCGCGCCAGCCGCCAGTGGAACATGCAGGACCGCACCGAGCAGGGCTTAAACACCCGGGATTTTCGCCCACCACGAGCGCAGCAGGATTTATTCATTTAAGCTAAGCAGCACGCGCATAAATCAGCTGCAAAGGAAGCCGAATGCCTGCTCTAAGCAAAACCAAATCGAGTTTTTACCGCCGCTTATACGTCGCCCATTTGATCGAACAAGGTGTCGCCAGTGTGCCGACGTTGATCGAGGCCACCGGTATGCCCCGGCGCACCGCACAGGATACGATTGCATCTCTTGCCGAGCTGGATATCGAGTGCGTATTTACGAAAGATGAGGGCGAGCGTCACAACATCGGCCGCTACCAGATACGTGATTGGGGGGCGATAGATCCACGTTGGGTGGCCACACACGCCGAGCGGCTTAAACAGGCGCTTGGCTATGCTATTTAGCCATTATCATTAGACTCTGCCCAGGCCAGCCGTGCAGCGTTGAGGGTAACCGTCAGCGAACTTGCCGCCATGGCGAGTACCGCTACTAGCGGGGGGATCGCCATCAGCACCACCAGCCCGAGTGCCAAGGTATTGTAGAGCGCTGAAAAGAATAGATTCTGAATCATGATGCGCCGCGTGCGTTTAGCAGTGCTGAGCAGTTTGACTACCCCACCAATACCTGGCGTCATTAGCTGTGCGGAAGCGCCTTCGCGGGCAGCTTCGCTGGCACTTAGCGGAGCGATGCCAACATCTGCCGCGGCCAGGCTCAGGGTATCGTTTAAGCCATCCCCCACGTAGAGCGTTGGCGATGGCAACCCCTGCAAAAGCCGCGCTTTGGCTTCAGGCGAGCGCTGGGCATAGCAAGCTTCTCTTCCAAGCCCCACCTGTTCATCTAACCAACTAACCGCCTCCTGCCGATCACCGCTGATCATTGCCACCACATACCCTGCATCTAGCAGGTGTTTCACGCTTTTTTCAGCATCTTCCACTGGTTGATCAGTAAGATAGAGCGTGGCTAGCCAGCCTGCACTATCAGCTACCATCACTTGAGAAGCAAAGGCCAGCGTTGTGTCCTCCTCGTGGTCTGGCAGCGCTATCTGATGGCGAGAAAGCCAACCGGCGCTGCCTACCATAAGACATTCACCGTTACTCAAGCGCACATGGCGCCCTTCCCCAGGCGCTTCGTTTACGTCCACGCATTGCTCAGGTTGTTGATCATGTTGGCTGCCCAACCAGCGCGCTAACGCTTGTGCCAAGGGGTGTTCGCTGCCAGCAACAGCGGCTCTGAGCTTGCGCTGCAAAGTGTGCTTATCAATGCCCTCCCTGGCCTGCCAGTGCAGCACCGAGTGGCTGCCAGTGGTTAAGGTGCCGGTTTTATCCAGCGCTACCGAGCGAATGTGAGCCAAGGTTTCGAGCGCTGCCGGGTCGCGTAGCGCAACACCCTGCTGCATGGCCTGGCCACTACCGGCAAGACTTGCCAGCGGCACTGCAAGCCCCACGGCACAGGGGCAAGCAACCACTAACACCGACAGTGCGCGCACAAAGGCATCCTCCCAGCCCAACCCAAGTAGCAGCGCAGTGGGCAGCGTTAGCATCGCTAGCACTAGCGCTAGTGGGCTTAGCCATGCGGCAAAACGGTCAGCGAGTTTCTGCAATTCGCCTTTTTTGGCCTGATAGCGGCGCATTTCGTCACACAGCCGATCCAGTCGCCGCTTGCCTACCCCAGCACTCACCTGCATTACCAGCGGCGTTGTCCCCAGGTAACGGCAGCCCGCGTAGACCTTCTGTCCTGCATTAAAGTAGCGAGGCAGGCTTTCGCCAGTAAGCGAGGCAGTATCGATCCAACCCGGGGCTTCCAGGATCCCATCAAGGGCTATCAACTCACCGGGCGCTAGCTCGACGCGCGTTCCCTTCGTCACTTCATCCACAGGAACCGATCCCCAGTGCTCGTTCTGCCAAACGGTTATGTCATCATTTGGAAGCGCCAGGGCATCGAGCGCTTTTAGCCCACGGTGACGGCACAGCGTTTCCACCAGCCGACCAACCAGTAAAAGCACAATAAGCATCACCGCCGTGTCGAAATAGACCTCGTTAGAGCCGCGCCCTAGTAGCCAAACCGAGACCACCACCGCGCCGATAACACCCAGGCTAACTAAAACATCCATGCCGGGGCGCTTGGCGAGCAGCGTGCGCCACCCGGCCCGGTAAAACGGCACGCCTGCGAACAGCACGACAGGTAAGGAAAATGCCCCCGATACCCACGCCACCACCAGTTCAATCCGCTCCGAAGGCAATGCACCCGCATATATCAATAGTGAAGCGAGCATCGTCCACATGCCGAACAGCGAACCGACCATTAGCCTCAGCGTCAGGTAGCGGCTCTCCTCTTCTAAACGCCCATGGGCATCTGCCACCGGCTCAAGTTCCGTAAGCCGATAGCCCAAACGTTTAACCTTTGGGGCGAGCGTTGGGAGCTGGATAGCGACAGGTGTACCGCTGATGCAGAGCGTTGCGCTTGGGTAGTGGACGCTAACCTCACGCACGCCTTCAAGCCGCTTTAGAGAGCCCTCCACGGCCAGGGCACAGCTGGTGCACCACATACCGTGTAGGGTATAGAGCTGCTCTTCCTCTTTGTTAAGCGCATCGCTTACAGGCAAGGCGGAATACCAATAATCGGCATTGCAGCAAACACAACGCTTAAGGTAGAGAAAAGATACAGCCCGGCGGAAACAGTGGCATTAAAGCGCAGCCGCCCTTCATGGCGCCTAGCCATGCGGCAACAACCCACTGTTAGCACCGCCAGTAACGCAATCGCCGCGATACTAACCACCAGCAGCATAGCGTTTACCAGGGTGAATACGCCCTGCTCGGGAGCAGGCGGCGCAACTGAGCAGGCTATTGCGTGCCCGCCGTAAACGGCTACGAACCAGATACACCATAGCGTTAAGCCAATGACGAAATGTAAGGGATGGGTAAGATGTAACCGCTGCATCGTGATGGACATTAACTTAGCTCCCTATCACACGCGGCAACACGGCAAGCGCGCCCACGAGTATCCAGAACGTCACCAGGTTATAGCGCCACCACTGGGCAACCACGGCAGGCTCGAAAGGCGCATGGGCACCCACATAGCCATAACCTACCCGCAGGCCCTGAAGCAGGGTCAGCACCGCGCCTAAACCGCCGTGTAGCAGCGCATAGGCCAGCCCGACCATAATGATCGCATCATGGGAGGTTTCGGTCACCGCCAAGTCTGCACTCAACAGCACCCAAAGCGTTATCGCAACCTGAACAAAGCCTAGGGCACTGATGCAATACATGCCCACAGCCAGCCCCGCATCCTTACCCTGGCGCAAACCGCGCACCAGTTTTTCGAGAATTCCCACGCCAGCAGTTAGCGCCACCCCGGCAAGGATCAGCCCCACCAAGGAGAGCGGTGAGGTCTCAGGCATCCGCCACTCAGGGGACACCGTCCATAGATAGAACCAGCCAAACAGGTAAGAGAGAAAGAACGAACCATTGGCCAGCAGCGTGATCGACATGGTCCATAAGCCTGGACCATCCATGGTGCGCGAGTGCAGCGGTGGATCACCGGGGGCTACCTCTGCATCTGGCGCCGCTTTTGGATGCGCACCATTCTCCCAAGACCAGCGCAGTAGAAATAGTCCGGCCACGACAACGGCTATACCCGCCAGCGGATATAGCCGCGTCAGCAGGCTTAAACACACCACGGCCAATGCCATTGCGGCGAACAGCGGCCACCAGGAGTTACCCGGCAGGTGAATGATTTCACGCACTTTGCCCGTTAATGGGTCGGTGCCCCACATCTCCCGCCGGCCATGGGTAGCCACCGCCAAGCTATGTTGCCCTTCTGCCATGGTGCGCGGTAGATCCGGGTCATCCCATAGTGGGTGGCGCGTATCGATCTTTGGCAGGCTGACAAAGTTATAGGCGCTGGGTGGCATACTGTTGGCCCACTCCAGGGTATCCGCGTTCCAGGGATTATGCTTAGCGGGTTTGCCAAAACGGAAGTGCAGCGCAAAATCCAGCAGCACCATGGCAATCCCCGCCGACATAATAAAGCTACTCATGGATGACAGCAGGTTGAAAATATCCCAGCCCATGCCCGTTTCATAAGAGTAGACCCGCCGCGGCATCCCCAAAAGGCCAGTCCAGTGCATGATCAAGAAAGTGCCATTAAAGCCCAAAAAGGTGAGCCAAAAGCCCCATTTGCCCAGGGTTTCAGAAGGCATTCGCCCTGAAAACAGCGGCAGCCAGTAGTAGAGTCCGGCAATCAGCGGGAAGAACATGCCCCCCACCAACACATAGTGCATATGCGCCACCACAAAGTGGGTATCGTGCACCTGCCAGTTAAAGGGCACCAGCGCCAGCATTACTCCAGTCAAACCTCCACACACGAAGATAATCAGGAAGCCCATGATCCATAGCATTGGAAGCTTCATTTTGGGCTTACCCAGCCATAGCGTAGCCAGCCAGACAAACACCTGAATCGCGGTAGGTACCGCCACCAGCATACTGGCCGCGGAGAAGAATGCTTGAGCCAGTTGCGGAATCCCCACGGTAAACATGTGGTGAACCCATAGTCCGAAACTGATAAAGCCTGTCACGGTAATGGCGAAGACCACCCAGCCGTAACCAACGATCGGACGGCCAGCAAACACTGGTATCAGCGTGGAGACAATGCCCGCCGCAGGCAGGAAAATGATGTAAACCTCGGGATGGCCGAACAGCCAAAATAGGTGCTGCCATAGAATCGGATCACCGCCACCGGTCACTTCAAAAAAGGGCATCCCCACTGCGCGCTCAAGCTCCAGTAGAATACTGCCCAGAATCAGCGGCGGGAAACCGACCACGATCATCAGCGCCATGGCGAGGATATACCAGGCAAACAGCGGCATTTTGTGCAGCGCCATGCCCTGAGTGCGGGTACGCAGTATCGAGACCACCAATTCGACCCCGGCAGAGAGCGCGGAAATCTCTACGAAGGTGATCCCTAGCAGCCAAAAATCTGAGCCCAAACCCGGTGAGTACTCGCTGCCACTGAGCGGGGTATACATAAACCAGCCGCTATTAGGCGCCATCTCTAACACCAAACTAAACGACAGGATGATGCCGCCAAACAGATAGCACCAGTAACCCAGGGATGTTAGCCGTGGGCAAACCAGATCCCGGGCACCGATCATTTTGGGAATCATATAAATCGCCAGCCCTTCCAGCATGGGAATGGCGAACAGAAACATCATCACCGTGCCATGCATGGTGGTGACTTGGCTATAGATATCCGGCGACATAAAGTCTTGATCAGGGAGCGCCAGCTGGGTGCGCACCAGCATGGCTAACAGCCCGCCGAGCAAGAAGAACGCCATCCCGGTCACCATAAAGCGCAGGCCGAGAGTGGTGTGATTCACAATGGTGAGGGCTTTTAAGCCACGCGGATTGCCCCAGATATCGTGCAAGTCACTGTGCAACTGGTTGGGGGCTGCGATGTTATCGCCTTCTGGGGTCGCTTCACGGTTAATGGTGGTCATGGGGTTAGCGTCTCCAGCCAAGCCCCCAGGGACGCCAAGGTGGCCGTCTCAATATCATCGTGGGGCGGCATTTTGTTGCCCGGTTTTAAGCGTTGGTGGTGCTTAAGCCAGTGGGTAACTGCGCCCTCCTTCATGGCTATTATCCCTGCCCCTAAGCTAGTCCGACTGCCAAGATCAGAAAGATCCGGCCCCTCCTCCCCAGAGGATAGTCCCGCTACCCGGTGGCAGCTCGCGCAATGGGTCATAAATGCCTCCCTGGCAGGCTCATGCTCCTGATCGTTTGCAGCTAGCGACGATAATGCTTCCGTTTGACGGGCGGCCAGCCAAGCGTCGTACTCGTCACGCCCGACGGCTTCCACATAGAGTTGCATCTGGGCATGTTGGGCGCCGCAGAACTCTGCGCACTGAGCACCAAATACCGCCGGTTCGTCCGCTTCCAAGCGTATTTTGTTCACTCGCCCTGGGATCATATCGATCTTGCCGCCCAGGCGAGGCACCCAGAAAGCGTGAATAACGTCAGCACCCGTAACGTGAAAATCGACTGGCTCACCAGCGGGCATGATGAGCTGATTTGAAGTCACCACCTCTCCCCCTTCTGCGCCGGGGTAGCGCACTTCCCACCACCACTGGTGGCCAATCACTTCAATTACCTCCGGCGGTTCTGCCAGGGGCAACGGTAAAAGCCGCTGGCTGGTGGGCACACCAAAGGCCAGTAGTGCGGTAATGCTGGCCACCGGCAGCACAATGCCACCGCCAATAATCCAGCGACGCGCTATTTTTCGCTCCTCGGCAGACGTACGTACGACCTCCTTGCGCTTGAAGGTATACAGCCAAAAAGCAGTCACCAGCACCAATACCACAGTGCCAAAACTCAGCATTACCCACCAAATCATCGCCACGTCTCGCGCGGCTTGGCCTGCCGGGTCTAGAATAGACTTATCCCCCGCGCAACCGGCTAATAGCAGGCCGACTAACAGCGCTAGCGGTGTGCCAAGTGAGTTGACCCGCTGCTTGGTTAAGCGTTGAATTATCAGCCTCATCCCTTGAATTCCTTTTTCTGCCCACAGGAAGTGATCATGGCAAAGCCTCGCCAGCGCTCGATTAAAAGCCACGCATCTCTCGCCGGCCATCCGCTTCATCCCGTGATGATTCACTTTCCCGTCGCAGCCCTGATGGCGCTGGTGGCAAGCGATATCGGTTTCCTGCTTAGCGGCGACCCATTCTGGTTGCGCGCCAGCTTGTGGCTGGCCGGTGTCGGCGCATTTGGCGGTTGGATTGCCAGCACGGCAGGCATTATTGACCTGGTCACTGTGCCGCGCATTCGCCGCCTGATTACCGGCTGGAGCCACGCTATCGTCGCGGTGGTGATGCTCTCGTTGGCGTCGCTGAACTGGCTGCTGCGCTTCAACGACCCGAGCGCGATTTTGCCTTGGGGGCTGGCCGTATCGCTGCTCACCGCCGCGTTGATCGCTTTGGCAGGCTGGCTGGGTGGGCAGTTGGTGTATGAGCACGCCGTGGGGGTCGACGTTGAGGATTAAAACTAAGCTGTTAAAAGACACGGCGTTAGCTCCAATCCAGTGGCTTAGCTAACACAAGCCCCAGCACACCTATAATGCCCGCTAACGCAACACATAGCGCCGTCCAGTTGGCGGGTTTTACCCAGCGGTAGTGGCCCATCTCAAGGCGCAAGATTAACCAGCCAAAGCTGCCATGAGCGGCGACCATGGCCACTACGGCACCCAGCTTTAAGATCAGCCAGCCGCCCAACACACCATGGATGAGAAATAGCAGCGTGCCCGAGGCAATAGCCACTAAAGCGGCCGGGGTAGCGACTGAGTTATAAAAAAACCGCGGCATGGGCGGTGTGCCCTGAGCGAAGCCCGCGTCTTTGCGAAGCTGCAGTGCCTGGCTAAGCAAGGCGGGCAGATAAAGCAGTGAGCCGCACCAGATCACTAGCGCGGCAATGTGAAGCAGTTTAAGCCAAGGCATCGGGGCTTCCTTGCGTTGCGTAAGGCGGGGGCAGATCACCCCTAACCTTAGTCAAAGCACCCCTTTATGGCTAGCCGTTCAACTTACCTGGACCTCATAACCAGTGAATTTGCGGAGATTAATGACCCCACTATCAAGGATCAAATACTGCCCTTTGACGCCTTGCAGCACGCCTTCTACCAGCGGCTGTTTATCAAAGTTATGCGACACCACTTTTTTGGGAAAAACGCTGACGGGGTAGTGAAAATGTTGCGCTGGCTGTTCCAACAAGCGAATGGCATCCGCACCATGGGTTTCGCGCAGTTGGTGCAACCCATCGGCTAGCAGGGTTAGCAAACGGTCACGCTCGGCACTTAAATCCATGGTTTCGACGTCGCCCTTGAGCATCGCACGCCAATTGGTGCGGTCGGCCACCTGCTCTTTAAACAGCATTTCGACAAAACCGGACTGCTGACGAGTATCCACTTCAAGAATCGGCAGCGCCTGGATCGCGCCTTGATCCAGCCAGCGGGTAGGCATTTGGGTTTTGCGAGTGATGCCGACTTTAAGCCCCGACGAGTTAGCCAAATAGACGATATGGGGCTGGAAGCAGTGCCGCTCGCCCCACTCCGGTTCACGGCAAGTGCCTTGGAAAAAGTGGCAGGTTTCCGGCTTCATAATGCAGGTATCGCACTGGGCTAGCCGCTTGAAGCAGGGGTAACAGTGGCCTTGGGCAAAGCTCTTCTTGGTTGCTCGCCCGCAGTGGGTACAGGCAATTGCTCCCGTCCACCGCAAACTAAGCGGCTCACCGATACGCTCGTTAAGCGCAACACGGTGCTCACCCGCGCGTAAGTGGTAAACCACCGGCTGATCTTGGCGGCCAGGTAGCGCTGCCGCCATTTTGCTTAAACAGCCCTGTACTGAAAAGCCCGGTACTGCCGCTTCAATCACGCGTGGCATCCCGTGCCAAACCCGCCATTTCAGGCGTTACGCCAGCACCGCTAGCCGCTGCACCGCAGGTACGCTGCTCTAAATACCCTACGCGACTCTCTTCCGGCACGTTGTTCTCCACCTCAAAGCGCATGACGGCTTCCAAGCAGAGTTCGGTCTGTTCCGGCGTTAAGCGGCGACCGTCGGGCCATTTGCGCAGCGATACCGCCTGTTTAAGGCTTTCATAAATCGCTGGGGTCATCTGGTTGATCATTTTTTCGAACGTCATTTCGCTCATTGCAGGCCTCTTAACGGTTTTTCAAACGGCGGGATGAATAATACCAGCCTGTGACAAGCCCCACGAGTAGACCGCCCAAATGTGCTTCATTAGCGACATTGCCAAAACCAACGCTGCCCGCCATATCAGTCATGGTGAACACCATCCAGCCGAGCATAAAGACCACCAGCATTTGCGGTACAAAGAAGCCGCTTTGGGGCACCCTGCGTGACATCAACCAAACGTGAGCCAGTAAGGCATATACCACCCCGGACATGCCACCGAATAGCACGGTTCCGGTCGCGTACTGCGCCACATTCGCGCCAACGCCCGCCACAATCAACAGCAGTAACATGGTACGGCTGCCTTGGAGTGCTTCAATCTGACGTCCGAAGTACCACACCCACATCAGGTTAAATATTAAATGCATCCAGCCAAAGTGCAGAAAAGCAGGCGATAAAAAGCGCCATACTTGTCCTGACGTAAGCGTTTGAGACAGATTACCGAAGACCAGCTCACCCTCTGAAATACCTATCGGCACGATGGTTAGAGTGACAATCAACTGGTCACCAAAAACACCAATCAGGGCAAATACCACCAGACTAATGACAATCATCAGCGCCGTTACCGGCACTTGCTTTAGCGATGCCAAGAAGTTGGTCATGGTGCGCGGGCGCTGAGCAGCCTGATGAAGCACCAGGGGTTCGCCCCGCTGCCAGCGCTCTAGCAGTGCTTTAAGTTCGCCAAGCTGGCGTGGGTCGGCTATCCATAGCAGTTGGCCGTCCGCTTCATCGGTAATGCGGTGACCAATGCGGTGGCGCCAGAGTGCTTGGCGAAGTTCACTGGTATCCGCGTGATCGGGCAGAAGCATCACTGGATGCATGACATCCCTCTAATCAAAGCGCTTGCGGCATGCTGACCGCAGCGGGTAGCTATTGAAGACAACTACTGAATGAACCACACGGTTGCCAACAAACAGGCAAAAAAAACCGGCGGTGGGAACCGCCGGAGAATAAAAGCAAGGGATCATTCAAGGGAACACTTACTCAGATGGCCAGCGGCAGGGTTAGTTCAGCCGTTTTGAAAAAAATATGTAATTTTATGTAATAAAATGAAACAACTGTCAATCAAAGTCGATTTCCCAGGGTTTGGGCAGCGCCCTTTCCTCTTTTGGTACCTTAATCCACACAAAATGGTCGGCATTTAATACTCTCTCACCACTCCAGCGATAAGCCACTAAACGCCCATATTTCACGGCACTGTAATCTAGGCAGGCAATATTATGTGTCGGCAGTGCCGGTATGCCTTCACACCAGTAGTGGCCGATAAACAACGGCGGCTGCTCTGGCCCGTAGTAGCTAAGTTTCTGGCGCTCTTCGTGGGTCAATGCGCGCGTTTCAAGGTCGCCGGGCAAGTTATCCGGTTGAAAGACGACATCACCCCACTGCTGAGGTGCCTGGGCCCAAAAGTGGGCGCGAAAGCTTTGTCTTGTAAAGCCATCGCCAGAGTGTATCGCAATACCTTTGGGTAGTGAGACATGAGGGCCCCGGGTGAGGCGGTCTAAAATTCGAAACGCCTGGGTTTGGGAGTTGGTGGACTCAATCAGAAACTGTGTGTCCATGCAGTAATCAGGGCGGCGCTGTTTCAGCTCTTCAATCAGCGCCTCATCCCAGCAGGCATGCACCACGCGGATACCATCGATTTCCAAGCACAAAGGGATGGTTTTAAACCACGCCAGGGTGTCTTCCCACTCGTTGGTGTAGTCGCGATACTGCTCTAGGGTGTCCTGAATAATACGATTATGCCGCGGCGTATGTTCGCGCAACCAGCGTTTGTGGCTACCTGCAGGCCCAGGATGGGTATACGCCAGGGCGTTATACTCGTGATTACCCATGACGATATACGCTTCGCCCTGCTCGACCATTCGCCGGGCAATGGTCACTGCCAGGCGAATTCTCGGGCCACGATCAATCAAATCACCGAGGAAAATCACTTTGCGACGCGGGTGGCGATAGACGCCGTTGCGCTGGTGGTAACCCAATTTTTCCAGTAGTGAGGCCAGCGTAGCACCGCAGCCGTGGACATCGCCAATGAGGTCGTATCCCTCCATACTCAATCCCCCAACCGATGGCTCCAGCCTAATTTGCTGCGCAGCACTTCGTAAAAATTATGCCCGATGGGGTGCACCAGCTGGATACGCTCAGGCTTGCGGGTAATCACCAGCACATCGTTGGGCTTGGCTACCGCTCGAGTTTGTCCATCGCAGCTGATATGCGGGTAGGACTGGTTGGTTTCGCCAATGTGAATACGTATTTCACTAGCGGCATCGATCACAATGGGGCGACTCGACAGCGTATGCGGGAACATCGGCACCAGCGTCACAACATCCAGTTTGGGGTGCATGATCGGCCCGCCGCCAGAGAGCGCATAGGCCGTAGAACCGGTGGGAGTGGCAACGATCAAGCCATCGCTGCGCTGGCTATACACAAACTGACCATCGATAAACAGCTCAAACTCTATCATGCGCACCGCTTTACCGGGGTGCAGCACGACTTCGTTCAAGGCATCGCCATTACCTACGGCAACGCCATTACGGTAGAGCACAGTATCGAGCAAAAAACGCTGTTCAACCTCAAACTCCCCCGCCAGCACTTCACTGACGCGGGTTTCCAACTCATCTGGGGAGATATCGGTAAGAAACCCCAAGCGGCCCCGATTAACGCCTAAAATCAGCGTACCGCTGCGGCATAGCGCACGCGCCGCGCCCAATAGACTGCCATCGCCCCCTACCACAATCACCAAGTCACACAGCTCGCCCAGCATGCGGCGGCTGGCTTCCGGCTGACCATGGTGCGGTATGACAGTAGCGGTGCGATCTTCCACTAATACCGAGTAGTCATGGGCGACTAGGTAGGTTACCAACCGCTGAAGGGAGTCGACCACTTTGTCACTCCCCAGCCGACCAATCAGCCCAATAGTTTTAAAGGTTCTGCTTGATGGATCGCTGGAGGGCGCTGACTTAGCGTCTGCTGATAAGGTGTTGCTCATGGGCCGACTCTCGCTAACATAAGTCGCCATTATGGGGACACCTCAGCTATCGGGCAAATAGGCTTAGCTAACGGCTACCTGACGACGCTGGCACCACCAGTGATTGAGCCATAGGGAGGCGGCCATGATAAGTGCCCCCAACAGCAAACGCGGAATATCCGCATCGCGGTTCCAAATCACTAGATTGACGATTAGCCCCGCCGGCACCAGCGCATTATTCATAATCGCTAAAGTGCCTGCATCTACTTTGGTGGCGCCCTGGTTCCAGGCAAAATAGCCCACGCCAGAAGCCACTAGCCCCAACCATGCGAGCACGCCCCACTGTAGTGACGTGGTAGGCAGTGCTGCGCTGTTACCAAAGAGTAAATAAGCAGGCAGGGCCACGACCATCGCGCCAATAAAGAACCAACCAAACACGTTGTGCCACGCCAGGGTAGGTGGCAAATCAGCGGCTAAACGGCGATAGCCTACCTGACCAAGCGCGAAACAGAGGTTGGCCCCCTGCACAACTAAAAAGCCTGCCCAGAAACCGCTATCAACGCCGTCATAGCGAATCACCCCCGCCCCAACGACGGCGAGCAGTGCAGTCACGATATAAATCGGCGTAAAACGCCCAAACAGCAGATCATCCAGTAGCGCGATATAAATAGGCGTGAAGATAGTAAACAGCAGCACTTCAGGTACCGACAGCAGCAGAAAGGATTGATAGAAGAAGGTGTACATTACTCCCAGCTGTATAGCACCTAAGCCCATAAGCGCCAGCCGGTGCTTACCCCGCAGAAGGCTGGGTCTTAAAAAAGGCAGGAAGACCAGGGTAGCAAGCGTTACCCGCAAAAGTACTGCAAAGTAGCTGTCGACCTGGCCCGCCAAGTAGACGCCTATCAGCGAAAATGAGAACGCCCATAGCGCCGTGACGCCTATCAAATAACCCATCGTAAACCCCGACTTGTAAATTAGTTTACCGGGATTATACGCACCTGGATCAGGCTGCCAAGTAGTTAACGTCTGCAAGGGTCTTTAGTTAACGCTGCTGCAACCACCAAAAAGCATACACGACACCGGGCAGCCAGCCCGCTAGGGTTAGCAACACAGCTACCCCTACTCGCTTACGACCACCATCAGTTAGCCCTACCGCCAGCGGCGGCAATAGTAACGCAAGAGCATAGTAGGCGAATTTTAACGCTCCAGGCTCCGGGACAGTTTGTTCCGCTTGCTCTAAGGGCGTCGCTTTAGGCGGCGTGGCTTTGGCAGACGCGGCTTCGGCAGGCGCTGGATCAACGTTAGGCGTCGGAGTGAAGTGCTCCACTGAGCTGGAGGCTGGTTCAGCCGCGGCCTTAGCTGCCCGCTCCTGGGCAAGTCGGTGGGCTTCTTTATCAATTTTTTGCTCTAGGGTTTCAGCCCCTTCTGCCAGGTCATCGTGATAACGCTCCCAATCCTCCCAGTCGTGAGGCGTCCCCGATTTTGGCCGCTGGTGACCGGAACCCCGCGCACGCTCCCAGGCCTTCTCTTCCAAGGTGTTTGGCCGGTCAGGGTCGCGGTCGAGCCCTACCCCTTTGCGGTTTAAGTACTCACGTGCATCCATGAGTAGCTCCTTATTTCGTTAACTTGCAGGTCATTTGAGCAGTTAGAAAATTAACAGCTTAGAAAATTCAGTACTGATAGCGTTGAAAAAACACGGCTTGCAGTTAGAACACAGCGGCTTAAATCGCCTACAGTGAAAGTGTTGAAGCTACTTTAGCACTTAGCGACGACTTATCAGTTCGCATAATTTGCGATACCCGATTTGCCATAGCGCTAAATACGATGAGCGAGGAGCGCCCACCATGAATAGAGCAACCCCTAGCATCGTCCGCGATATCATGTCCCGTGATTGCTACCGCGTTTCACCCAACGCCTCGATAACAACCTTGGCCAAGGGGCTGGCACTGCATCGCCTGCCTGGCGCACCGGTTGTGGATGAGAGTGATCGTTTAATCGGCTTTATTTCGGAGCAGGATGTCATGGGACGTGTGCTGGACAGCATTTATCATGACGATGAAGCGCCCCTGGTGAAAGAGATGATGCGCCACGAAGTGCTCAGCGTTTCTCCCAATAAAAGCATTACCGACCTGGCCCAGGAGATGCTAGGCCCTAAACCCAAAGTCTACCCAGTAGTGGAACAGCAGCGTCTAATAGGAATTGTGACACGACGTGATATCCTGGTAGCGCTGCTGGCTATACGTCGCCACTAGCAGAGTGCTTAACGGTTTCAAATCAGGTGTCGAAGAACAGTTGAGCTTTAGACAAAAAAAAGCCGCTACTCAAGAAGTAGCGGAAGCAAGGGATCAAAACAAAGAGCCAGGACAACAACTTTAGCGACTGCTATCGCGATGTTGCCTGTACATACTCAGACACGCTATGAAGTAAAAGTTCGCAAAAAAGTAAAATTTCCGACCCGAGCGGCGCCAAGCGTATAATAACGTAGCTATTTATTAACGGATGACGCCCAGGAGCAGAGCGAATGGCGCTGTATTTATTAGTGTTTGGAGTCTGCTTACTCGTGATTGGTGCGGTAATGCTGGTGCTGATGACTTCAAGCACCCCACGCTACCGCACGGAGCCCAAAGATTTACTGGCGCTGTTTGATAAAGCGCTCAGCAGCCAAGTGAGCGAAACCGAGTGGAACGCGATAATCGGTTACCCTATTCGGCACAACGAGTACTTGGACGGCATCAGACGCCGTGCCGCACACCTGATGGAACAGCACGGCCGCCGTTGGATGGTTGCCCAGGGTAAGCCGTTGCTCAATCAAGAGGGACAGGCAGAGCTTCAGGCCCTTCGCGACCATTTATCCGCCCACACTGCCCTTCGCCAGCAGTAGCTGTTGTGTTTTGAAGGCGTATTGCGGTTCAGGAGACCTAATGCAATTCAGGAGAACTGCATGCCCAGTACCATTCGACAAATACCGCTAGCTAGCGCTACACATCACCACACACATGATTTTCATCAGATTGTGATTACGCTATGCGGCTCTTCAGAATTTGAAATTGAAGGCTTGGGTGGGCGAGTAAATGCATTCTCGGGCTGTATCGTGCCCGCTAACCACGAGCACTACTACTCAGGTTACGGCCATAACCGGCAGTTAATTTTCGATCTTCCCGAAGACGCCCCTGCGCTAACCGGTGAGAACCGCGAACTGGTAGCACTATTCGATGCCCCACGCTTTTTTGGCCTAGATAACGCACTACGCCACTACCTAGCGTTTATGCAGAGCGAACTTGCTCAAGGGTTGGATACATCGACAAACTCCTTTCAGCAAGACCGTTTAGCCGCCACGCTTTTGGGTTCACTAAAAGCGCGCCTAGGTACTACCGCCAACAGTACGCAGCAGCGCCTGGATTTGACGCGTATTAACCGCTTTATTCGTCAACATCTCGCCGAAGACCTGCGCGTCGCCGATTTAGCGCGGCTAGCCTGTCTAAGCGAAGCGCATTTTTCCGACTGCTTCCGCGCTCAAACGGGGCTTTCGCCCTGGCAGTACGTCAAGCGCCAACGTCTACATGCGGCCCGTCAACTGATCCTGCAAAGCCGCTTGCCCCTCACCGATATTGCGATTCAAACCGGCTTTGCCAACCAAAGCGCGCTCTCTCATGCATTTCGCCGCAGTTACGGATTATCGCCGCGGAAATTACGCCAGGCAGATGTACCACCGATCTCGATTAACCCATCAAACGCTGCTTTAGGGTCAGTAGCAGGCCAGTAAAAACTCTACTAAAGTCGTATAAAGGCTACTCTTGCCGCGGAATTGACACGTTTTGCCCTGAAATCAACATACACCAAAGGTAGCTGCACTCTACATTCGCTTATTTGCTTGGGCGAAATGCCCTGTTACCCATTTGTTCTGTTCAGACTTTCGGGGGCTTCAATGCTCAATGCCAACCACATGCGTGACCCTGCCATCTGGCAAACCGATCTCGACACCCTCATGGCGCGCGTTAGCGACCACTACCTAGTGGACGAAAATAGTTACGTCAGTGAACTGATCGAGGTGCTGAATGCCAACCACGAAGATTTCGCCCGCATTGAAGCCAATACCGCTGCGCTGGTTGAGGACGTCCGTAAGATGGACACGGCTGTCGATACCATCGACGAACTGTTACAGCAATATAGCCTGGATACCCATGAAGGCCTGATGCTGATGTGCCTTGCGGAAGCTATGCTGCGCATCCCCGATAAAGCCACCGCCGACGCCTTGATCGAGGACAAACTCGGCCCCGCCGATTGGCAGTCTCACCTAGGTAAGAGCGAATCCTGGATGGTCAATGCCTCTACCTGGGGCTTATTGATGACTGGCCGCGTGCTGAAAATGGATCACCCTAAGGAGGGTCAGCCCGCCAGCTTTATTAATCGCATGGTCAATCGCATGGGCGAGCCGGTTATTCGCCGTGCCATGTACGAAGCGATGAAGATCATGGGCAAACAGTTTGTGCTGGGCCGCGATATCAATGAAGCCCTCAAGCGCTCCAAACCACTGTTCAATAAAGGCTACACCTACTCTTACGATATGCTGGGTGAAGCTGCGCGCACCCGGGACGACGCACAGCGCTATTTTGACGACTACGCACGCGCGATCGAGCAAGTGGGAAAAACCTGCAAAACCTTAAGCGATAAGACCCCGGCGCCGTCAGTCTCCATCAAGCTCTCTGCGCTCCACCCCCGTTATGAGTTTGGCCGCCGCGAGCAGGTGCTAGCTGAGCTGGTCGACACCGTTATCAAGCTAGTGAGCAAGGCGCGCGAGCTTGATGTGGCCGTTACGATTGACGCTGAAGAAGTTGATCGCCTGGAGATTTCCCTGGAAGTCTTCCGCGCGGTTTACGAAAGCGCAGCCGCCAAAGGCTGGGGGCACTTTGGCTTGGTTGTCCAAGCTTACTCCAAGCGCGCCCTGCCGGTGCTACACTACATCAATCGTTTGGCCGACCAGCAGGGGGATGAGATTCCGCTACGCTTGGTCAAAGGCGCCTATTGGGATACTGAAATCAAAGAGTCCCAGCAGCTCGGGGTCGACGGCTACCCGGTGTTTACCCGCAAAGCGGGCACCGATGTTGCCTACCTCGCCTGTGCACAGTTCCTGCTTTCTAACGATACCCGTGGGCGTATTTTCCCTCAGTTCGCGACCCACAACGCTCACACGGTGACGACGATCCTCGAGTTCGCCAACCGCGACAGCCGTCCATTCGAATTTCAACGCCTACACGGCATGGGTGAAGCCCTTTATGACGCCGCGCTTGAGCGCGCACCGAAAGGCACCTACTGCCGCATTTATGCCCCGGTGGGAGCACATAAAGACCTGCTGCCCTACCTGGTTCGTCGCCTGCTTGAGAACGGTGCCAACTCATCGTTTGTTCACCAGTTGGTCGACCCGGATGTACCGGTCAAGTCACTGTGTCAGCACCCGATTGAGACCCTGCGCCAGCAGAAAAACCTGGCCAATGCGAACATTCCACTGCCCAAGGATATTTACGGCCCTAAACGACGCAACTCTCGCGGGGTCAACCTGAACATTCGCAGCCACTACTACCCGCTGATGGAGAAGATGGCCGCGTTTATGGACAAGCAGTACCCGGCCAAGCCGCTGCTGGCCTTTGCAGTCGCAGACGACACAGCTAATACCCATAGCGTCACCAGCCCTTATGACCGCCGCAAAACTGTGGGCAGCGTGCAGTGGACCAGCAAAGAGCAGGCAACCCAGGCTCTGGATGCTGCCTGGGCCGCCTTCCCTCGCTGGGATGCCACGCCCGTGGCCGAACGCGCCGCTATCGTGCGTCGCCTGGGCGATTTGATGGAAGAGCATATGGCGGAACTAATGGCACTCTGCTCCCGGGAAGGCGGCAAATTACTGACCGATGGTGTCGATGAGATCAGAGAAGCCGTCGACTTCTGCCGCCTCTATGCCATGCGCGCAGAAGAGGACTTTGGCGAAGCGATTGTGCTGCCCGGCCCCACCGGCGAATCCAACCGCTTGATGATGGGCGGCAAAGGCGTATTCGCGGCGATTAGCCCCTGGAACTTCCCAGTGGCAATTTTCTGTGGCCAGGTAGTGGCCGCGGCAGTGGCGGGTAACACCGTACTGGCCAAACCGGCGGAGCAGACCTCCATTATTGCCCACCGGGTCATAGAGCTGCTCTACGAAGCCGGTATGCCCCGGGATGTGGTTCAGCTACTGCCCGGCGATGGCCCGACGGTAGGCAGCGTGTTGACCTCCGACTCGCGGATTACCGGCGTGGTCTTTACGGGTGGCACTGACACCGCACAAATTATCAACCGCGCCCTGGCGGCAAGGGAGAACGCCCCGCTGCCCACGTTAATCGCCGAAACCGGCGGCATGAACGCCATGATTGTCGACTCCACTGCCCTGCCCGAGCAGGTCGTGGTGGATGTGGTTCAGTCAGCCTTCCAGAGCGCCGGCCAGCGCTGTTCGGCACTGCGCGTACTGTATCTGCAAGACGATGTTGCCGACCGAGTGATCGAGATTCTCAAAGGCGCCATGAACGAGCTACACATTGGCGACCCCCGCGAACTGGGAACCGATGTTGGTCCTGTCATCGACGAAGACGCCCGCAAAGGCCTGCTGGAGCATATCGAAAAACTTAAGGCTGAAAATCGCCTTGTCGCTGAAACGCCAATGGCCGCTGAGCATACCCAGGAGGGTACTTTCGTAGCCCCCGTCGCTTTCACTATCGACAGCATCGATGCGCTGACCCGCGAGCAGTTCGGGCCAGTCCTGCATATCGTGCGCTACAAATCTAGCCAGCTTGATAAGGTCATCAACGACATCAACGGTCGCAACTACGGCCTGACGTTTGGCGTGCACAGCCGCAACGAATCGTTTGCCGCTGAAGTCGCCCAGAAAATGCGCGTGGGTAACGTGTACATCAACCGTAATATCATCGGTGCCGTGGTGGGTGTGCAGCCGTTTGGTGGTCAAGGCCTTTCAGGCACTGGCCCAAAAGCCGGTGGCCCTCACTATCTTCAGCGCTTTGTCACCGAGAAAACGATTACGAATAACACCGCCGCCTTAGGCGGGAATGCGTCGCTGTTGGCGCTAGGCGATGAGTGAGCTACTCATCAACATCACTAACCTGAACTCCTGAACAGGAAACTATCTCATGGTCGAAAATAATATAGGGATCGTTACATACAAAGGCACCACAGACCTTTCTGTCTTCATCTATAGCGGGCTCACTAGGGCCAATAACATGGATATGAAAAGGGGCTAACAACAACAAGACTGCGCCAGTACCGTACTCTTCTCGGTATGCGCACTAACCTGTCGGAGCTAGCTCCGTCCTTAATAATTGGAGAAGTTACATGGCTATAGGTGTTTGGATCAGTCTCATTGCGTACTTTGCGCTAATGGTTGCCATCGGTATTTATGCGATGCGCAAATCCACCTCTTCCTCTGAAGATTACATGCTGGGTGGTCGTACCCTCAGCCCAAAAGTAGCGGCCCTGTCGGCCGGTGCGTCAGATATGAGCGGCTGGTTGCTGCTGGGCTTGCCCGGTGCAATGTTCGTCTCGGGTTTAGGCTCGGCGTGGATCGGCATTGGTTTGCTCGTGGGGGCGTTATTCAACTGGATTCTAGTCGCCCCTCGTCTACGTGAACAGACGGTTCACTACGGCAACGCGATCACCATTCCGGCTTTCCTGGCAAACCGCTTCCCAACGCGGTCAATGTCACTGCGGACAGTCTCCGCTGTCGTCATCGTGATCTTTTTCGCAGTCTATACAGCGTCAGGCCTAGTGGCAGGCGGCAAGCTGTTTGAAAGCGCGTTTACTGGCATTTACAACTTCGGCGATATGAGCAACTACGCCATGGGGGTCATGATCACCCTGGGCGTGGTGCTTATTTATACGGTTGTCGGCGGCTTCCTGGCAGTGAGCATGACGGACTTCGTGCAAGGCTGCATCATGATGCTAGCGTTGGTGATCATGCCAGCGGTGGTGCTGTTTGGCGAAGGTGGCGGCGGCTTATCGCAGGCAACACAGACCCTGAATGAAGTCGATCCCACCCTGCTTTCCTGGACGTCGGGGCTGACCTTCATCGGGTGGCTGTCGGCTGTGACCTGGGGCCTGGGTTATTTCGGTCAGCCGCACATCATTGTGCGCTTCATGGCGATCCGCACACTCAAGGATGTGCCCATTGCCCGCAACATTGGCATGGGCTGGATGCTCATCTCGCTGATTGGTGCCGTTTCTTTGGGCATCTTCGGCCGGGCCTATGCGATCCGCAACGGTATTGATGTCCAAGATCCGGAAACGATCTTTATCATCCTGGCAGACCTACTGTTCCATCCGTTGATTACCGGCTTCCTCTATGCGGCGTTGCTTGCAGCGGTTATGAGCACCGTTTCAAGCCAGCTTCTGGTGGCCTCTTCGTCACTAACCGAAGACTTCTATCGCCTGTTCCTGCACAAGAACGCAACGGAAGCGCAGTGTGTCGCCGTAGGCCGTGTCTGTGTAGTACTTGTGGGCATTGTGGCAGCGGTTATTGCCTCTGACGAAAACTCCCAGGTTCTGGGGCTGGTCAGTAACGCTTGGGCAGGCTTCGGCGCCGCGTTTGGCCCGTTGATTATCTTGTCGTTGATGTGGTCACGCACCAATGGCAATGGCGCCATCGCAGGCATGGTCGTGGGCGCTCTCACCGTTATGATCTGGATCTCACTGGGCTGGAACGGTGAATTCCTGGGTGGTCCTGGCGTGTACGAGATTATTCCTGGCTTCATCGCGTCCTTCATCGCCATCATCGTAGTCAGCAATGCGACTGACGATGCCGGTGAATATCAGCATATCGAACGCAAGTAAGCGCTCAGCCACATTGAGCGTATCAAGAGGGCTCCCGCGGGAGCCCTCTTTAGGTTAGTTATTTTGTGTTGACTGCAAAAAGTATGACTACACCCTAACCGACGCAGCAACGCCTTAGTGTCGGCTAGCAAGGAGAGACCCTGTATGAACGACCATCTGCATAGCGACGTGAGTGATCTACGCTCACGCATTCGCACCAACTACGACGCCAACGAGGCAGATGTGCTGCACGGGCTGGTCGAGCGTATCAAGCTGTCGGAGGATGACCGCAAGAAGGTCGCCGCCGTTGGCGCCAACTACGTGGAGCGTGTGCGCAAGGAAAGGTCGCCCTCGATGATGGAGGCGTTCCTTGCCGAGTACGGGCTCTCGACCACTGAGGGCGTTGGCCTGATGTGTCTGGCAGAAGCGCTACTGCGCGTGCCCGATGCAGAAACCATCGACGACCTGATCCACGACAAGATCGAGCCCTCCGACTGGGGCGCCCACCTGGGTAAGTCCTCGTCATCAATGGTCAATGCCTCTACCTGGGCACTGCTGCTGACCGGTAAGGTGCTGGAAGAAGACCCCAAGGGCCCGACCCGAGCGCTGCGCGGCCTGGTGCGCCGGATGGGCGAGCCGGTGGTACGCAAGGCGGTTGGCCAGTCGATGAAGATTCTCGGCCGCCAGTTCGTGCTTGGCCAGACCATCGAAGAAGGCATGAAGAATGCCCGCGAACTGGAGAAACAGGGCTATACCTACTCCTACGACATGCTAGGCGAAGCAGCGCGCACCGATGAAGATGCCGTCCGCTATCACCAGGCTTATGCCAAGGCGATCTCCGCCATCGCCGAGCAGGCCAAGGGCGATGTACGCGGTAGCCCCGGCATTTCGGTGAAGCTCTCGGCGCTACATCCGCGTTATGAGTACACACACCGTGACACGGTGATGACAGAGCTAGTGCCACGCGCCAAGGAGTTGGTGCAGCAGGCGGCCAAGGCCAATATCGGTTTCAATATCGACGCCGAAGAGCAGGATCGGTTGGATCTCTCCCTCGACGTGATCGAGGCCCTAATGGCCGACCCCAGCCTGGACGGATGGGACGGCTTTGGGGTCGTCGTGCAAGCCTACGGGCGCCGCGCCGCGCCGATGATCGAGACACTCTACGAGCTGGCCGAGCGGTTTGACCGCAAAATCATGGTGCGGCTGGTTAAGGGCGCCTACTGGGATACCGAGATCAAGCTCTCCCAGGAGATGGGGGTCAAGACCTTCCCGGTCTTCACCCGCAAGGTCAACACCGATGTCAGCTACATGGCCTGCGCGCAAATGCTTCTCGACCGACGCGACCGCATCTACCCGCAGTTCGCGACCCACAACGCCCACACCTGCGCCGCCGTTGTAGAAATGGCGGGCGACGATAAGGACAGCTACGAGTTCCAGCGCCTGCATGGCATGGGCGAATCGCTGCACCACATCGTTAAAGAGTCAGAGGGCACGCACTGTCGCATCTACGCCCCGGTCGGCGCGCACCGCGACCTGCTGGCCTATCTAGTACGCCGCCTGCTGGAGAACGGCGCAAACTCCTCGTTCGTCAACCAGGTGGTGGATAGCTCGATTCCGCCCAGCGAGGTCTCAAAAGATCCCATTGAAGGGTTTAAGCAACTCGGCAACGACGTTTCAAGCCCGTTGATCCGCCAGCCCAGCGAGCTGTTTGAGCCCGACCGCAAGAATTCCAAGGGCTACCGCATCAACGAACCCGCTTCGATTTTGCCGCTGCTCAATGCCCGCGAAGCATTTGCCGACGCCACCTGGACCGCAGGCCCCATGCTGGTGGGCAGCCCCGCTCCCCAGGGCCCGGCGCGCGATGCCGTCTCCCCCGCCGACGGCTCTCGGGTGATCGGCAAGGTGCATGAAGCCACCCCGGAAGAGGTCGCCACTGCCCTCGACGCCGCCGAGCAAGGCTTCAAAGAGTGGTCGGCGCGCCCGGCAGCCGAACGCGCCGCGGTACTCCGACGCACCGCCGACCTCTACGAGGAACACATTGCCGAGCTGACCGTGATCGCCACCCGCGAAGCGGGCAAGATGATGTTCGATGGTATTGCCGAAGTGCGCGAAGCGGTGGATTTCCTGCGTTATTACGCCAACGAGGGCGAGCGGCTGGAAGCGGAAGAGCCCGGCAGCGCCCGCGGCATCTTCGTCTGCATCAGCCCGTGGAACTTTCCCCTGGCCATCACCACCGGCCAGATCGCTGCCGCCTTGGTTGCTGGCAACGCGGTGCTCGCCAAGCCCGCCGAGCAGACGCCCCTGATCGCCGCCCGCGCCGTCGAGCTGATGCGTGAGGCTGGCCTACCGGAAGCGGCACTACAGTTGCTTCCTGGCGACGGCCCAACGGTGGGCGGCCCGCTAACCAGCGATCCACGTATCGCTGGCGTCTGCTTCACCGGCTCGACCCCGGTGGCACAGATCATCCACAAGGCTCTGGCGGACAACGCAGGTCCCGACGCCGTACTGATCGCCGAGACCGGTGGTCTGAACTCCATGATCGTGGACTCCACGGCGCTGACCGAGCAAGCGGTGCGCGATATCCTGATCTCCTCCTTCCAGTCGGCTGGCCAGCGCTGTTCGGCACTGCGCATGCTGTATGTCCAGGAAGAGGCCCGCGACCGGTTGCTCAACATGCTCTATGGCGCCATGGACGCGCTCACCATTGGCGACCCCTGGAACACCGATACCGACGTCTCGCCAGTGATCGACGCCGATGCCCAACAGGAAATCAGCGACTACGTGGCGTCGAATGAGAAAGCTGGCAAAGTGCTGAAGAAACTGTCTGCACCGGACACCGGTACCTTTGTCACCCCGGCGGTGATCGAGGTTGGAGGCATTGAAGATCTCGAACGTGAAATCTTCGGTCCGGTTCTGCACGTGGCCACCTTCAAGGCGCGGGATATCGACAAGGTCGTCGACGACATCAATGGCAAGGGCTACGGGCTGACCTTCGGCCTGCATACCCGCATCGACGACCGCGTGCAGCAGATCGTCGAGCGCATCCATGTCGGCAACGTCTACGTCAACCGTAACCAGATCGGTGCCATCGTTGGCTCTCAGCCGTTCGGCGGCGAGGGCCTCTCAGGTACCGGGCCTAAGGCTGGCGGCCCGCTCTACGTCAATCGCTTCCGCCGCACCGCTGAAGCCGAGTGCCACGAGACGCCGGAGGGAAAAGCCGTATCACTCGGCGACCTCCAATCGGCCATAGACGGGCTGGATGCGCGTAACTGGGCGGTACGACCCAATCGCATCGAGGTACTGCGCAAGGCGCTCTCCGGCAAAGGCGGCGTGATCCGCAAGGCACTTGCCGAAACGGCAGCGTTAGATATGACACCGCAGACCCTCCCAGGGCCGACAGGGGAAAGCAACCGCCTGGCAATGTACCCCAAGGGAGTGGTTCTGTGCCTAGGGCCGACGCTGGATATCGCCATTGCTCAAGCAGCACAGGCCCTAGGCGCGGGCTGTGCCGCTGTCGTAGTCGCACCAGGTGCCGAGCAAGCCGTGAAGCCGCTGACCGATGCCGGCGCACCGGTGGCTGGGCTTGATGGAGGCGTTTCGGCCGAGACACTGAGCGAAGTCAAAGGCATTGCGGCGGTCGCCGCCGCTGGCGCCAGCGACTGGACACGTGAACTGCGGATGGCGCTGGCCAAGCGCGACGGAGCCATCGTATCGCTCGAGACCCAGACCATCTCGCCGGATCGCTACGTGGTGGAACGTCATCTGTGCATAGACACAACCGCAGCGGGTGGTAACGCCAGCCTGCTGGCAACGGCTGAATAGGTCGGCGCTAAATGGTAGGTGCTTAGGGATCGGTGCTTAGGAGGCGAGCGACTCATTGAGGTCGCTCGCCCTCCACCCAGACTGTCTCAGTAATCAATAGTTAGCCACTACTCGTTAGCGGCTTTTTTTATCTAACGAACGAGTTTTCCGGTAATAGCAGCTAGTGATGCATTATTCGTAGTGGCTCCAGAGCCTAAGAACTTTCACCACTCGCTCGTCCTCAAGCACTTGGTAGACTAGGCGATGCTGGATATTGATCCGGCGTGAGTAGGCGCCAGCAAGATCACCAATGAGCTTCTCAAACGGAGGCGGCTTACGGTAGGGGTCTTCTGCAATCAGTACCAGTAAATCCTGGGCTTTTGGCTTGAGGCCGCTGGAGGCCAGTTTCTTCGCATCTTTTTGGGCTTGTTTGGTGTAAACCAACTTCCATGTCACCAGTCCAGCTCCTCACCGCATTCATCTAGGGGGGTATTCATCCCCTCACGAATAGACTCCCGCATACCTGGCACGGAGAGCAGGTAAAGTGTTTCCTGAATCGCCGACCAGTCTTCCTCGGATACCAAGACAGCTTTGTTCCGCTTGCCCATGATGACGATGGGCTGGTGAGACTCGGCAGTTTCGTCGATCAACCGATAAAGATTGCTGCGCGCCTCAGTTGCTGTGATTCCGGTCATGACGCCCTCTTGCTCATTCAATTTTCTAACAATGTACGCCTTTGGGTACGTACGTCAAGGCGAACGTTGTGCATAACACCGTCAGAATACGTCTTTCGCGTGTATGGCCCTGATACTCATTGAGCCTTTTCTCCCGGTTTCGTGGTAGCGGCCTTGTAACATGTTGCCCCAAATAAGGCCTCATAGACCTCATCGATAGAACTGAAATTTTTAAACCAACCTTTTGGCAAAACCCTTATATTAGGGCGTTCGGCTTTAAATCCGCCCTGGTCGCCCTTGGTATGTTTTGCAACCTTAAGCCCGTCAAGGCTAGGCAATTTCTCGCCTGGAAGAGAGCCAAAGAAGAGGAATGGCCCCAGCTCCAAGGTATCTTCGTTGAAATAAATCCAAATAACACACCCAGAAGGCTTTTCAGAAAGCCTCGTATGAACTTTCTGGCTGGCTGTTTTGCCGCCAACGTATGAAGCTTTAAGCTGTATATGCCTCACGACCCCATTATCTTCCGCTATTAGATCATAGCCAGCGTTATCAACTTCTGGACTCGCCACCTCTAGCGTGCAGCCAAATTCCTTCCAGGAAAGCTTTAGCAGTTCGCCAATGAAAAGATGCTCAACGAGCTTTTCTCTAAAAGACGAGTGTTCGCTATGGTTCAACGCCTTCTCTCCACGTAACGCCGTAATCCCAAGCTTGTTGCGTACATTGCTTTAGCCTCTTGCTTCTGACAAGTAGCCTTTTGCAAGCTCGCCTACGAAACGACGCCCAGGATTAGAGCCGTTTATCCAATCATCAGGCGCAAATAGTTCAAACAGTCCTACCTTGATCAGTGTCGGCACCGCCAGCTCAAGCTCTTTCTCTACTTGCCCGCGCTCGCCTGAATTGTATAGATTAATGTTGTGGAGCATGGTTGCGACAGTGCCCGTCTGTACCTTGCTACCATCTTTAAGTCGAACAGAAGGAAGAACCTGACCTTCTGAAACAATTTTTTGGTTGGCCTCAGCCAACTGGTCTGAGTTTTCAATACTGTTGCTCATTGCAATTATTCCTCTTTAAAGCAGCTCAAGACAGTCATCAGCGTGGGCAAACGCAGCGAAGGGGTTGGCATCCGGTGCACGGCCTAAATGGGCTGTTTCAGGCGGCAACAAGTTTCTTAGCGTTTGCGCTAGAGTCCATCAGTTCAAAATGAACGAGCAACTGACTCTGCTCGGCTACAGTTTTGATGATGGTGCTCTTGTCCTTGAACTGATGGTCTTGGGCTCACACGAAAATTTCTACCACGATCTCAAACGGTAGCAATGACGTTATAACTCCCGGTACAAGCTGCGCTTTGGAGCAGCGGAAAAGCGCTCACCGTGATGCCGCTTGTTATGGTTTCTGCTCACTAAGCTCAACCTTTCTGCCATCAGGATCTTGGACGACATAAACATGCTTTCCGCCAAACTTATACTGGTCCACTAATTCTAAGTCAGGGATGATATTGCCCAGACCTTCCACTGAAAATCCTAGTCGCGTGTTGTCTACTGATTCGCTGCTAACCAATGGATACAACTCGAATACAAACCCCGCATTTTCTGACGAGTAATGCACTGGCCCACAGCCATGCTGCTCTTCCACGAAGCTGAAACCGAGCTGCTCATAGAACTGCTTGCTGGCCCGCAAATCGCTGCACCGTAGTACGAACAAATCAAGTTTCATAATTCACCAAAATGACATAACGCTGCAACGTGCGCGGCTTTGTAATAAAGGCGCAGCCGCAACGTACAAGCAGTCGCTGTACCTGCGGCTATTATCCATTTGCCGAAATTACAGTTATGTTAAACCCTTCATCAGGTGTGGGCGCAACAAAGTACTTTGTAACCTGCTCAAACATCTCTTCAGTATCCGTTGTCGCTCTCTGCGGTTGTTCTGCACGCCTTTTGGCTATCTGCTCTAAGCAGGTATCATTTGGCTGGTCAATGTAAATTAGCTCATGGGGAGCCTGAATCTCTGAAAAGACACTTCTAAGCCATTTTCGTTGCGGAATCGTATTTGCAGGAAAGTCCATTACCACATTAGTGCCTGACGCCAAGATCGACTGAGCCAGCTTCTTCATTTGAGGCTTGAGCCGTCCAGCATATTTTACGTAATCTTCCAGTGTCTTAATGCTATCGGGATAAACCGACGCAAGCCACTCGTCTTCTGAAAGCAGTACGGCGTTTCGTTCTTGGGAAACTTCAAGAGACTTTGTAGTTTTCCCTGCCCCCATTTTCCCGCAGAAAAATGTCAACACTCCTTTCTTCATTTCTTGCCTCGTATTGCATAGCAGTTTATTTCTGCGCATACGTATTTTCCTAGAAAGCGTAACACCATAAAAAAACTCCAATGTGTTAATAGTAATGGGCAAATTACCAACTCCCATTCAAATGCTCGCTAGAAAAATGCGCATGCTCATTCCTGACCATCTTTTCGCATTGCCTATAAACACGAGCAGATGTTTTACAACTTGCTGTTTTAATTTATTTTTATAAACAATATTCTGGCAATATTTGATCATACCTCTTGCTGAGCGTATCAGAAAAACACGCATTACAGACTAAAAATACTTCATATCACTGCGCATGCATCCATACAAATGGGCAAGCCAAATGGTTAGCAGCCCGCTTCTGAATTAGGTCTCTCCAGCCGCCCCTCCCCCTAACCCCCCATGTCTAATAACTCTTGCCCTGGATCAATAATCCACTCCCTGGGCCTCGTTACACTGGTTTCATCGTTAAGCGGCTATCGAAAAGCCGTCTAATCTTACTATCTGCGTTAACACCTGGAGTGATCCCATGCGTAAAGCCGCCCTGCCTACATTATTCGTCACCACTGTTGCCGCTGCGGCAATGATGACCAGCAGCCAGGCATTCGCCTACGGCGCTGGCGATTTCTTCACCCGCGTGGGTGTGGCCAAAGTCGCCCCCACCAGCGACAACGGCTCACTGGCCAACGGTGCGCTATCAGTGGATGTAAAGGATAAAACCGATTTCGCGTTCACCTTGGGCTATCGCTTCCACGATAAAGTCGGCGTGGAACTACTGGCGGCGCTGCCGTTTGAACACGACATCCATTTAAACGGCGATAACATTGCCTCAACCAAGCACCTGCCGCCGACCCTAACACTGCAGTACTACCCGCTGGGCGGCACTCAGTCACGCGTACAGCCCTATGTCGGCGCCGGTATTAACTACACCTTTTTCTCCGATGAGGAGCTGACGATTGGTGATTTAGACCTGGATGACTCCTGGGGAGCGGCAGGCCAGGTAGGTGTTGATCTATTAATTGATGACCATTGGGCGCTGAACGCCGCTGCTTGGTACATCGATATTGATACCGATGCGAGCGTTAACGGTGCGGCGGCAGGTACCGTTGAGATCGATCCTCTCGTGGTCATGGCAGGCCTCAGTTACCGCTTCTAAGCCACTTGCAAAACCGCTAGCGGATGTTATCCACAAAGCCTGCCTCACGGTGGGCTTTGTGCGTTTAGTAGCATGCCGCTTTAAGCGCTTTCAGTGACGATCTGGTCGACCTTCTCTACCGCCCGCACGATGAGCAGCTGGTGGTGGGCGGGTGTTTTCTCCTGCTGTAAATAGGCCGCCACGGCGGGAGCCACCTCGCACTTTGCGGGCATGGCTGCACGGGCATCCATCAAAGCGTTCAAGCGGGCAATAAACACAAAGCGTACCCATTGAGGCAGCGACATCGTGTCGATGCAAAATGGCTGCTGGCTGGCAAACGCCTCTGCATCGGGTGTTGGCATGCGCCATAGATCGGCGGCTTTCATCGACGCCTCAAGCTCTAGAAGTGCTGTCTGCAGCGGTTGATAAGTACTCATAAAGACGTGTGTCACTACCTCGGAAAATGAAAAGTGTGTCGTCTGCCCATTATCCCCACTCAGCGAGTGCCTTGCCACCTATCAACGCTTGCGGGAAGTTATCCATAGACTCACAGAAAACCTGCACGAGCCTGTGGATAAACTATGGAAAGGTGTCGCAACGCTTGCTCTCATGGGGCTTTCGCACAGTTGATTAATTTTTAACCGCATTGTCATTAATGCTAATGCCTTAAGGCACTGTCATTAACACCATGTTTTATCAGCCTCTGCGGCTGACAGTGTCACATCAGCAAGGTAGAGTGCAGGCTTGCAACGCGGAAGGATGTCATGCAACCAATTCAAACCCTTGATGAGTTTTTTACCCGCAGCGGTGGCGAGGTTTCCCTTTACCATATGGGGCGTCATGTCGTCTCCTGCCCGCGGGAGTCACTTGCCGCCTTTGAAGGTGGCGAAATGGCCTGGCCAGAACCCTGGCAAGGCCAAGCGCGCTTAGCCATTGTGTTTCGCCTTGGCGATATGCCCGAACCGGCTATTTGGTTCTTAGCCTTACCACTGGACGAGCAGGGAATGATTGCCCCCGCCCAGCGCGATGCGTTTTTAAACCGGCTGCTGGAAACACTGGGGCGCGCGGTTTCTAACGTGGGTCGTGAAGAAACAGCGGACGTGGATCACTTAATGAAGGATAATCCCCTCGCCTTCACGCCTAGCATCACCTTCCAAGCCATGCTCAATGCACGCGCCACCCATGCGCGTGGGCTACCCGCCAGCCAGCATTTTGAGCCGGTTGATGCCTACTTGAGCGGCCAGCAAGCGATCGATTGGCAGGCATTGGGGTTACAAGGGATTGCCGATTACGTCGTGAGAATGGAAACACTTGACGCTGAATCGCTCGCGCAGCGGTTGCCTGAACTGCCTACCGCCGTTATCCACTCCTTGTGCTACTGTTTAGAGCACCAGCCATTGCCACAGGCGTTAGTCGCGGCACTGCAGCGTCGTGGCGAAGCCGCTGCACAAGCGGGCGACATCGAAACGCTGTGTGCCTGCCTGCGCGCAGTGGGCAATACGGATGCATCAGAGGTGGGTAATTGGTACACGGCCTTACTTAACGACTCAGCGGCCTGTGGGCCGGATGTGCTCGCGGCAATAGCCGGGCGCGGCTGGGGCTATCTTGAAGACGCGCAGCGCCTGCCACTTTTTCTGCAACGCTTAGCAGAAGATGAGCGTAGCGATTTTGCCGCCGTAGTGCGTGATATTGCGTTAATACCACGACTACGCTTACCGGTCATGATGGCACTGCGGGATGCGCCTGCTGGCTCCGCAACTCAACGCCGTTTGACACTGATGATGTCACAGAGGAACGCTTGATCCGATGTCACTTTTAATTGCAAGGAGTGAGCCGTGAAGGAATTACCCTATCAGGCCAAAGCGGTCATTGGCCGCCGCGAGATGGTGACGCTACCTGAACTAGGGCTTCACCTATGCTGTAAAGCTGACACTGGCGCGCGAACATCTGCTCTGCATGCAGAAGAGATAGAGACCGATGAAGATGACCATGGTCAACTGTGGGTTAGCTTTATCACCCATAGCGGAGGGCCAGACACGCCAGCGCATCGCTTCCGATTGCACCTGCATGATCGACGCCGGGTCACCAGTTCCAACGGTCATAGCGAGTGGCGCTATGTTATACGTACCCCGATGCAGATGGGCGACTTGAATTTCCCCATTGAACTGACCCTTACTGACCGCAGCAATATGCGCCACCCGATGCTACTAGGCCGTAGCGCCATGCGCCGCCTCCTGGTGGCCCCCGGTGCCGCATTCTTGCACGGTGAGCCTTAACCCCTTATTAGTCGCTTCAATCTCAGCTCGGAGTCTCCTACATGCATATCGCTCTGCTGTCACGCAATCGCAATTTGTACTCTACCCGCCGCCTGGTTGAAGCCGCAGAGCAGCGTGGGCATACCGCCCGCGTGGTGGACACGCTGCGTTGCTATATGAGCATTACCTCGCACCACCCTTCGATCCACTATAAAGGCCAAGAGATTGAGCCTTTCGATGCGGTGATCCCGCGCATTGGTTCATCGGTCACCTTTTACGGCTGTGCGGTGCTGCGCCAGTTTGAAATGATGGGCACCTACGTTATCAACGATAACGTTTCGATTACCCGTTCGCGGGATAAATTGCGCTCACTGCAACTGCTGTCGCGTAAAGGGTTGGGGCTACCGATTACCGGCTTTGCCCACTCCCCCGATGACATTCCCGACCTAATCACCATGGTCAAAGGTGCGCCGCTGGTCATCAAGCTGCTTGAAGGCACCCAGGGGATTGGTGTGGTATTGGCGGAAACCAACCAGGCCGCTGAATCCGTCATTCAAGCGTTCATGGGCATGAAAGCCAATATCATGGTGCAGGAGTACATCAAAGAGGCGCGTGGCGCCGATATTCGCTGCTTCGTGATTGGCGATAAAGTGGTGGCTTCAATGAAGCGCCAAGCGGCGGACGGTGAGTTTCGCTCGAATCTACACCGCGGCGGCACCGCCACCGTGATCCGCATCACCCCTGAAGAGCGTTCAACGGCGATCCGTGCAGCCAAGGCCATGGGTCTGCGCGTTGCCGGTGTCGATTTGCTACGCTCCAATCACGGCCCGGTGATTATGGAGGTTAACTCTTCGCCTGGTTTGCAGGGCATTGAGAACGCCACCGGCAAAGATATTGCGGGAATGATCATTGAGCACATTGAAAGAAACGCTTCACCAGCCCGTAAAGCACCGCCCAAGCCTAAAGGCTAAGGCAAAATATTAAAATAATCCGTTTCGGGGGTGGCAAATAGTCGCTGTCACCCCCACAATCTGCGTCACCGAAGGAGGTAGACGCTCATGTTTCTCGATAATCGCCAAGTGGCGATGGACAGCGTATTGGAAGCGCTGGCCGATAGCATTGATTATTTCCAAGACAATATTGAACGCCTGCGCCCGTCGCTGCGTGACGCTTTAAAGCCGCATTATGCTGCGCGGCTCAAGCAAATGCGCCAGCTGCAGGATCTGGCCCGTGCGCATTTAAAAATGCTGCCCCGGGATGCAGACGTTGAGCGCGATGATTTTTTATGGCTGTGGAGCCGTCTAAAAAGCTTTGTCGGCAACGATAGCCAAGTACTCATCAATGAGCTATTGGAGCAAGAGCGTGTATTAATGCAGGCGCTCTCCTCACTGTATACCCACCCGTTACCCGATCCAATTGAACCGGTGGTAGAAGAGTGCATGCAGGGATGCCGTAAGCTTATCCGCGAGCTGTATGCGCTGCAAAAGCGCAAAACCCACCGTTAACGCCCTATAGGCACGCTGCTAGGGGCTTTAAGCTATCTATGCTCAGGACCTCTATGCTCAAGGGCCTGGTCAAAGGGCTATGGAGGGCTAAAGCGCTCGTTTAGTGATGGCAGAATAAGGTCTATGGGCGTCCGCCTGGGTAATTCGATGGGCTCAGGCGTACCGAGAAAATAGGGCTCCCTCCCCCATACATAGAGATCGCCCAGGGTGGCTACGCGCGCTGCCCACTCGCGCAGCTTTAAACGCCACCCCACTGCTACGGTAGGGTCATCCGCCACACAGCCAGTGACATCGATACCTAGCGCACGACCAATAAATACCGCGCGGGGAAGATGCCAGCTCTGGGTGATCAGCAGGGCTTTATCCAGCTGAAAAACGTCCCGGGCACGCGCTAGCGTGTCGTAGGTGCTAAAACCAGCAAAATCCATGGTCAGCTGTTCAGGCGCGACACCGCGTCGGTACAGCTCGCGCCACATTGCGCGCGGCTCGTTATACGCCTGGGTACGATTATCCCCAGAGAGCAAAAGATGCTCGACCTGAGCCTGCTCAATTAAAGTAGCAGCGGTTCGCATGCGCGCATGGAAGTGCGGGTTTCGCACCCCGCTACGCGTCCAGTGAGACGTGCCGAAGACAATCCCCACTTCTGCTGGATGACACTGCTGCGGCTGACGCTCAATGTATGCAGCGGTAGTCGCGAGCACCCAAAAATTGCCGCCTATAAACAGCAATGTCGCCAGCAGCAACAGTGCTCCTAGCGACATTAAAAAACGCTTCGACCACGTTAATAACACGTTATGCATCCAGCTCCCCAGCCGGGGTTAGAACATGCCGAGTTCAAGCTTGGCCTCGTCACTCATCATGTCACGGCTCCAGGGCGGGCTGAAAACTATTTCGGTGTGAACCTTGCTGATCTGCGGCGCACCGAGGATCTTATTGCGCGCATCCGCCGCGATCACATCGCCCATCCCACATCCAGGGGCGGTCAGCGTCATGCGGATAGTTACCATACGCTCACCACTGATAAGGCGCTCGATGCGGCAACCATAGACAAGCCCCAAGTCAACGATATTGACCGGTATCTCCGGGTCAAAGCAGGTGCGCAGTTGATCCCACACGAACTGCTCGATCTCCTCCTCGGTCGCCGTTTCGGGCAGCGTAGGACGCGGTAGCGACTCAAGCCCCAGGGCATCCAGGTTTTGCCCCTCAATCAAATAGAGGCGCCCCTCAAAACCGACGCTTACCGTACTGCCTTTCGCCTGCATAACGCTAACAACGCTATCTTCAGCCAGTGTTTCCGTACTGCCAAACGGAATGGCAATGGCTTCCACATCGCGCTGGAGCGGTAACTGTTGGCCACGTTCCAGACTGGCAACTTGCTCAAGATCCATAACTGTCCTTAAATGACGATTCTTAAAGAACCGACCTTAACGCACCATACCAATGACACGTTGGAGTGCTTCTACAAAGCGATCCACTTCTTCGAGGGTATTATACGCAGCAAATGAAGCGCGGCACGTCGCGTCGACCCCAAAATGATGCAACAAGGGCTGCGCGCAGTGGTGACCGGTACGAATAGCGACGCCAAGCTGATCGATCAGCAAGCCAATATCTTGCGAATGCGCCCCTTCCACAATAAAGGAAAGAACGGCCGCTTTATCCGGCGCAGTGCCTAAAATACGTAGACCATCGATTTGACCGACCGCCTGGGTAGCGTGATCGAGCAGTTGGCCTTCCCAGGCGCCGATGGCATCTATGCCAATGCTCTCCATCCACTCAAGCGCTCGACCCAGGGCAATGACCTCCGCAATAGCGGGCGTGCCCGCTTCAAACTTATGCGGAATAGCGGCAAAAGTGGTACCCGCATCAAAGGAGACCGTACTGATCATCTCCCCGCCCCCCTGCCAGGGCGGCATCGCTTCAAGCAGCGCCTGCTTGCCGTAGAGCACACCAACGCCTGTCGGCCCATACACTTTGTGGCCAGAGAAGGCATAGAAGTCAGCATCGATTGCCTGCACATCGACCACTTGGTGAGGTGCTGCCTGAGCACCATCAATCAGAATCAGCGCACCCTGCAGATGGGCAAGCGTTGCCATCTCTTGCACCGGGTTGATGGTTCCCAGAGCATTAGAGACATGGTTCACCGCCACCAGCTTAGTGCGCTCACTCAGCAGCGAGCGATAGGCAGCCATATCCAGCGCGCCGTTGGCCTCAACGGGAATCACCTTAATAGTAAAGCCAATCTCGGCGGCCAACAGCTGCCAGGGAACAATATTGGAGTGATGCTCCAACATCGAAATCAACACCTCATCGCCAGGTGCAAGATTTGCACGCCCCCAGCTATGCACGACCAGATTAATCGCTTCCGTGGTGCCGCGGGTAAAGATGATCTGACGCGCATCTTCCGCATTAAGGAACGCCTTAACCCGGTGGCGCGTGCCTTCAAACGCCGCCGTCGCCTCATCGGCGAGAGTATGCAGCCCGCGGTGAATATTGGCGTTATAGCGCGAGTAGTAATCGCTAAACACGTCAATCACCTGCTGAGGTGTTTGGCTAGTGGCCGCATTATCTAAATAGATCAGCGGCTTGCCGTGCACCTCACGGGCCAGCACCGGAAAGTCCTGGCGCAGGCGCATAACATCAAAGGTCGCTTGCGCAGGGCTTGTTTGCAAAGAACTCGATTGCAAAGGGCTGTGCGTTGGCTCAATAACGGAATGTGGCATCAGACGCTCCTGATTGGGTAGTGGCGCTAGTCGTTAAGTGAAACCGCCGCTTCGACAAGCCCGGCAAGGTTGAAGCGCTCTGGCAGCTTACCGGCGACCGCTAACTCAACGCGCTCGGCAATCGCATCCAGGGTGACTTTGTCCAACACCTCGCCAGCGAAAGCGAGCGTTAGCAGACCGCGAGCGGTGGCTTCATCGATACCGCGGGTACGCAGCGCATAAATCGCCTCTTCGTCTAGCTGGCCCGTAGTCGTGCCGTGTGAGCACTTAACGTCATCGGCGTAAATCTCAAGCTCAGGCTTGGCATCAATGTGGGCGCGATCCGATAGCAGTAGGTTTTGATTACTCTGAAAACCTTCGATCTTCTGGCTATCGCGCTTGACGTAGACCTTGCCGTTAAACACCCCGTGGGCGCGATCATCCAGAATGCCCTTGTAGTTCTCATTGGAGAACGTCAGCGGCGCATTGTGGTTGACCTTGGTATGGTTGTCGACGTGTTGGCGACCCTGACCAAAGAACAGACCCAGGAAGTTGGTTTCAGCGCCCTGGCCGTTCAAGTCACTGATCAGATCGTTGCGCACCAGCGCACCGCCCAGGCTCAGGTTATAGGAGGTATAGCGCGTATCGCGGCCCTGCTCTACGTGAATGCTCGCCACGTGCAAATCACCCAACGGCGCTTCTTGCAGCTTGTAGTGGGCCAGTATCGCGCCCCGGTCTAGCATCAGCTCGCCAACTACGTTGGTGAAGTTCGTCGCTTCGCTTTCACCTGTGTAGTGCTCAATCAGCGTCGCCTCGCTGCGGCCTCCTGCCTCCACCAGCACCCGCGGGTGACACATCACCGGCTGGCCTGCGCGGGACAGAAACTGCAGCAGGATGGGCTTCTCAACCACTGTTCCCGGTGCAATGCGAACCACTGCCCCCTCTTCCATAAACGCCGTGTTTAGCGCGGCGAAGGGCGAAAAATCCACCCCGGTTAGGCGCCCAAGCGGGCCACCCACGGCTTCGTGGTTCTCTGCTAGCGCCTTGGAAAGCGGTAATACCTGAACGCTTGACGGCAGTGAACCCAAATCAGAGAGCGCCGATGAGAAAACGCCATCCACGAAGGTCAGCCGGTAGGCATCAATCGGCAGCGTTAGCGCCGCGGCGGTGGCCGGAGAGAACTCAGCGTTGTCGGCTATTGCAAAGTTGCCCTGGGCAATCGAACGTACGTCGGTGTACTTCCACTCTTCATCGCGACGCGTAGGAAAACCCAGCGCCTCAAAACGTGCAGCACCCGCCTGGCGACGAGCAGCAATCCAGGTCGGTTCCGCTGTGTAGTTCGAGCTGCGCGCCTTCAGCGTGTCTAAAAAGGTTTGCGTATCGCTCATGCCACAGACTCCTCGATACCTTCGTACCCATTGGCTTCCAGCTGTTTGGCCAGCTCGGCGTCACCGGTTTTGACAATACGGCCATCGACCAGTACATGAACTTGGTCTGGCACGATGTAATCCAGCAGACGCTGGTAGTGGGTGACCAGCAGAATGGCGCGGTCTTCAGCGCGCAGGCTGTTGACACCATCGGCGACCACTTTCATGGCGTCGATATCCAGGCCGGAGTCGATCTCATCGAGCATGGCAAGCTTCGGCTGAAGCACCAGCATTTGCAGGATCTCGTTGCGCTTTTTCTCGCCGCCTGAGAAACCTTCGTTAACGGCGCGCTGTAGGAAGCTAGCGTCCATTTTCATGTAACCAAGCTTCTCTTTCACCAGCTTCATAAACTCCGGCGCTGGCATTTCGCCTTCGCCGCGGGCTACGCGCTGGGCATTAAGCGCAGACTTCAGCAGGTAAATGTTTTTAACCCCTGGAATCTCGACCGGGTACTGGAAACCCAACAGCAAGCCAGCCTGGGCGCGCTCTTCAATTTCCATTTCGAGCACGTCTTTGCCTTCAAAGGTAATCGTGCCCTGGGTAACTTCGTAGCCATCTTTACCGGCAATCACCGCGGATAGCGTCGATTTACCCGCGCCGTTCGGCCCCATAATGGCGTGCACTTCACCCGCCTTGATGGTCAGGGTCAAGCCTTTGAGGATTTCATTACCTTCGACGGAGACGTGTAAATCATTCACTTGCAACATATTGAATACCTTCTGATTCTGGCGAGTCGCCACGGCGACACTAATATAATTAATTGGAATAAATGGGCAGCGGTTAGCCGACCGCGCCTTCCAGGGTCACATTGAGCAGCGCTTCGGCTTCAACGGCAAACTCCATGGGCAACTCTTGGAAGACATCCTTACAGAAGCCGTTAACAATCATGCTGACCGCATCCTCTTCAGAGATACCGCGGCTCTGGCAGTAGAACAGCTGGTCTTCACCGATTTTCGAGGTCGTCGCTTCGTGCTCAATGGTCGCCGTGCTATTGCCAATTTCCTGATAAGGGAAAGTATGCGCACCGCACTTATCACCTATCAACAGCGAGTCACACTGGGTGAAGTTACGCGCCCCTTTGGCCCGCGGGCCAATTTTCACCAGGCCGCGATAGGATTGGTCACTCCTGCCCGCTGAGATACCTTTAGCGACGATATACGAACGCGTGCCTTCGCCAATATGAATCATCTTGGTGCCGGTATCGGCCTGCTGGCGACCATTGGTAACGGCGACGGAGTAGAACTCGCCGATACTGTCTTTGCCGCGCAGTACGCAGGAGGGGTACTTCCAGGTAATCGCCGAGCCGGTTTCTACCTGCGTCCAGCTAATCCGTGAACGGTCACCACGGCAATCACCGCGCTTGGTGACGAAGTTATAGATACCGCCTACGCCATTTTCATCACCGGGGTACCAGTTCTGCACGGTGGAGTATTTGATATAGGCGTCGTCCAGGGCGACAAGCTCGACCACCGCGGCGTGAAGCTGGTTCTCATCGCGCATTGGAGCCGTACAGCCTTCCAGGTAAGAGACCTGGGCACGGCTTTCGCAAATAATCAGCGTGCGCTCAAACTGGCCAGTGTTGGCCGCGTTAATGCGGAAGTACGTAGACAGCTCCATCGGGCAAGTCACGCCTTCTGGCACAAACACAAAGGAGCCATCGGTAAACACCGCTGAGTTCAGCGCGGCAAAGTAGTTGTCCGCCACGGGAACGACCGTGCCCAAGTACTGTTTGATCAGTTCCGGGTAGTCGCGAATGGCTTCAGAAATGGAGCAGAAGATAACCCCTGCTTCGCCAAGCTGCTTTTTGAAGGTAGTGGCGACCGAAACGGAGTCAAACACCGCATCGACGGCAACACCTGCCAGCGCGGCGCGTTCGTGCAACGGAATACCCAGTTTCTCATAGGTTTCCAGCAGTTTGGGATCCACTTCATCCAGGCTTTGCGGGCGGTCTTCCGGGCGTTTCGGCGCACTGAAATAGGAGATCGATTGGTAATCAATCGGCGGATAGTCGAGATGCGCCCAGGAAGGAGCTTCCATCTTCAACCACTGGCGGTAGGCATCCAGACGCCACTCCAGCATCCACTCCGGCTCGCCCTTCTTTTTGGAGATAAAGGCGATGGTGTTTTCATCCAGGCCAGGTGGCAGGGTGTCGCTCTCAATATCGGTTACAAAGCCATCTTTGTATTCGCGACGAACCAACTGTTCCATTTCTTCGCTTGCCATGGTGATACCCTCCGGGCAGTTGGGTGGCGAGGTCATCGCCTTTAATAATAAATTAGGCCTGCTGTACTCGCGCCGCCGTTAGGCCGACGCCGCCGACAGGCTGATCGTTTGAATAGGCAGTTGTACTGGCAGCTTAATCGGCGCTGTATCAGCCAGATGCGCCAGGGTCACGCTCTCTAGCAGAGTACGCATGGCCAAGGAGACCCGCTGCCAGTTGTCTGCCACACCGCAGGTAGCCACAAGCTCACAATCGCCTTCTGCTTGGCTGCACTCGGTCATGGCGACGGGGCCTTCAATCGCCGCAATAATATCGGCGGCAGTAATCTGCGATGCGGGCCGGGCCAGGCGGTAACCGCCTTGGGCGCCACGCTGAGAAACCAGCAGCCCTGCCCGCACTAGCATTTTGAGCGTTTTACTCACCGTCGGATGGGGCAACTGCACGGCCTCTGCTAACTCTGCCGCTGCATGCGACGCCTGGGAATGGCGGGCAATTTGCGCCATGACCACCGCGGCATAGTCTGTCAGCCGAGAAAGCTTAAGCATGTCGACTCCCTTTATGTCATCAGTACGCAGCAAATCAAATGGTCGCCACGTCAATTGAGTACCATTTTAGTCCTGTATAAATTTGATGTGAAGCCCCTGAGCAAAATGGATAGCAATTTACGCAAAATATCGGCACGTTCGGCGCTGATAGCATCAAAAACAACAATCATTATCATTTAGGAAAGCTATTACTTCTGTATCTGCTGCTTTGCATTGAGTAGCCGACTCTGATAGCGTCAGAACGTATTAGATGCCCCTACTGTATGAGGCATCCCGATATTTGGAGGAGGCAGACTATGGATGTAGCAGCTAACAACATGGTAAATGCAACGCTGGATATGAGGCAGGCGCAAGCGATCCAACAGGCTCAGTTCGGGGTTTTTAAAGAGGCATTAGACGGCCAGGCAGCGCAAATCACCGCCCTGATGGATAGCGTTGCTTTAGATCCACAGCTGGCTACCAGCGGCAGCGTAGGTACGCAGATTAATACGACTGCGTAATAAACGTTAGGCTAGATAAATCAATAGCCCCCTGGTCAATGCCAGGGGGCTATTTTTTTAACGATCTGCTTTAGCGCTAGGCTTTCTTAACAAACTCGGATTTAAGCTTCATCGGGCCGATACCGTCAATTTTACAGTCGATATCGTGGTCGCCTTCAACTAAGCGAATGCTTTTCACTTTGGTGCCCACTTTAACCACCAGTGAACTTCCCTTAACCTTCAAGTCCTTGATCACCGTTACGCTATCACCGTCGGCGAGCATATTACCGTTGGCATCACGCACGCCTGAAACCTCATCAGCGCCCTCTTCTTCTGCGACTTTTGACCACTCATGGCCGCACTCTGGGCAGACATATTGAAGGCCATCATCGTAGCTAAACTCAGAGGCACAGGCAGGACAGTTAGGCAGGTCACTCATCAGACGGCTCCATCACCACGGTTAGAAAGCGATGGAGCCTACACGGGTTACGCAAAATGTCCAGCCAGAGGCTAGATCAATCGCGCTGGTAAGTACCCACCAAACGGTTCATTCCTAGCAGGTTCGGCTCTACTTCTTTGAGCAGCTCAGCCAGCGTGAGCCCTTCAGGGAGGGAGGTTTGATGATCCAGCGCCAGCACCCAGAAATAATAAAGATGCTTGCCGTGCCCTTCTGGCGGCATCGGGCCACAATAGCCAGTACCACCTTTATCATTTGCGCCGACGGTGCCCGCCGCCGTCTTTTCAGTTAATTCCTGAATATCGCCGGGTAAGTTATAGAGCACCCAGTGGACAAAGCCATAGCTACCGTCTTTGACCAACGGCGCGTCCGGGTCGTGGCAGATCACTGCAAACCCTTGGGTTCCCTCGGGAGCGTCTTGCCAAGCAAGTGCCGGCGAAACATCCTCACCTTCCCCGGTGTGCTTGGCAGGGATCGCCTGATGGTCAGCAAACGCCGAGCTGGTAACCTGCATCGATGAAAGTGCAAATGCCATGTTTTATCTCCTTGGTCTATCTAATGTGTCTTTCACTCCCAGTCTAACAACTCCACCGGCCTTGTTTCTTCAGGCGGCGCTTAACCCAGACATCGTAAAGCGCCCGCAAGCCCGATTTAATGCCCGGTAGACCAATGATCCAGGCAGCCGGCACCAATAAGGGAATACGCTTCATTAATAAACGGTAAGCATCGATCCCCTCCACCAATTGCCCTGATTCCGTTTCGATATGCAGGGAACGCAGCGCTATCTCGGGATCGACGCCCTTTTGCTGTAGCACCTGGCGATGTTCACTCACGTCAAGCCAAGCGATATCAGCGGCATGCTGCCCCGACCAGCGCTCATAGCGGCGGCGCTCTTTACGACACAGCGGGCACTGCGCATCGTAAAAGACATTGATAGAGGTATTATTGGGCATATAGCCTCTTTAATTAACGACACTGAAGCAGTGTGGCATTTTCAGTACTAGTCGCAAACCTTTACATATTCACTGCTTATTTAGGCTACGGCTATGACATCTGAGTTCAAAAAACAGCTATTAATTGTTGCCCATGCCCCTTCGGCGAATACCCGCTTATTGCGTGATGCGGCTTTCCAGGGCGCGAGTCATTCCGACCTTGAGCAGGTGCACTGTGTGGTAAAAGCGCCCTTGGAAGCTGGACCAGACGACGTGCTTGCTTGCGATGCGATTCTGCTCGGCACCACAGAAAACCTGGGTTATATGAGCGGCGCCCTCAAGGATTTTTTTGATCGCAGCTACTATTCTGTCATTGAAAAGAAACAGGGATTACCCTGCGCGCTCTATATTCGCGCGGGGCACGATGGCACGGGCACCCAACGCGCAGTAGAAAGCATCGTCACTGGCTTACGCTGGCGATGGGTACAGCCACCGCTCATTTTGCGCGGCGAGTGGCAGCCCTCATTTGCAGATCAGGTAGAAGAGCTCAGCATGACCCTAGCGTTTAGTGTTGAGAGTGGCATTGTTTGAAAGTGACATGGTTTGAGAGTGATATTGTATAACCTCGCCTAGCCTGCCTTACTGTAGATAAGCATTTCGTGCCCATTGTGCGATTAAAGGGCGGCAGTACTTGCTTGAATTTACTGCTGTTACTTAACGCACGTACATTAGGTAGCCATTATGCATAAAGTCATTGCTTTCTATGATGATCGGGTGCTCGCTCACGAGCCCAATATTGACGCCGACTTTCTACCTCAACGGATCGATAAGCGCATTCGACATCTGCTTGCAGGGCTCCCTGTGCCGTGGAAATACCCCGAGCACCCCGGCCGCTTGAAAGCCATTCAGCACCTGCTTGAGAAAGCGCCCATTGCGGGCCTGCACATTGAAGGTGGCAAAGCAGCCACCCATGAACAACTCGCCAGGGTGCATACCACTTCCTATCTAAGCGATATTTTTAGCCTGCGCGGGAAAAATGCCTGGTTGGATGTGGATACCACAGCGGTCTCACCGGGTAGCGTCGATGCCGCCGAAGTCGCCGCGGGAACGGCCATTGCCGCAGTAGAAGCGGTCATGGAGAAGCGCGCTAAAAGTGCCTTTGCACTTGTGCGCCCGCCAGGGCACCACGCAGAGCCCGTTCGCGCCCGCGGCTTTTGTTTATTCAACAATGTAGCGGTCGCCGCAGCCCATGCGCGCAGCGCGCTGGGTTGCGAAAGAGTGCTGATTGTTGATTGGGATGCCCATCACGGCAACGGCACCCAGGATATTTTTTGGGCAGAGCCGGACGTAATGTTTTTCGATATTCACCGCGCAGCACCCTTCTATCCCGGCTCAGGCCATCTGGAAGAAGTGGGCGCCGGTTTAGCTGAAGGCACCACCATCAATGTTCCGTTACCGGCTGGCGCTGGCGACGAAGCGTATCTCAAGGCATTTCGTGACATTCTTGCTCCGGCCGCAGCGTGGTTTAAGCCCGACATTATTTTAGTTTCGGCAGGGTTTGACCCCCACTGGCACGATTTGGCCTTAAACGTTTCCTATGAGGGTTTTGGCGCACTGACCGGTTTCTTGCAACAACTGGCCGAACAACACTGCGATGGCCGCTTAGTGTTCGTATTAGAGGGCGGCTACAACCTGGAGTCACTGTCCAACGGCACTAGAGCCGTACTTGCCGTATTGGCGGGCAACACCGTGCCTGTGCCCGATACCTGCGGCATTGCGGAAGTCCAAGCCGCGGCGGATTTCCACCGCACGGCTTTTCAATCGGAATAATTTCGCTGCTCATAAAAACGGCACCTCGTGAACTGACCCCATAAACTTGGACAGTGAAAAACTAAGCAGCCAAGGCCTGATTTCGGTACTGCACCGGACTCAGGCCTTTTAATTTGGTCTTAATCCGCTCGTGATTGTAGTAATGGATATAGTGC
>NZ_JBSUGC010000020.1:0-74573 GCF_054065485.1 Vreelandella sp. 2A-K22
AATCATCGGCAGAGACATTGCTGACGCTTTCGCTAAAGGTAACGGTGTAATCGACGGATGCAGCATTGGCATCGGGTGAACCGCTGGGGGCAATACTGGTAACGCTGGGAGCCACATCGTCGGTGACATTGATGGTGACATCTTGCGTTGATGCGGTATTGCCATCGGTGGCTTGTACGCTGAGCGTATAGCTGCCGGTCGCACTGGCATCGAGCTGACTGGTATCGCTCAGGATGATCTCGCCCGTGGTGCCATCGATAGTGAAGGCGTTGCCAGTGTTGCCGGACTCGATGGAGTAGTTCACTGGATCGTCGCCCGTGGTAGCGACAGTGCCCAGTACCGTGCTGTTATCATCGCTCTCTTTAACGCTAAAGACTTGGCCGGTGGTGATGGCCGGGGCGATATCGTTGACGGAAATGGTGATGTCTTGAGTAGCCGTGTTGTTGCTGCTTTCACCGTCATCGGCCTGGATAGTCAGGGTGTAGCTTGCGGTGGCTTCATAGTCGAGTGCGTCAGGATCCGCTAGACGAATCTCGCCGTTATTGCTATCGATCTCAAACGCGCCGTCGACGTTGCCAGCGGTGATCGAGTAGGTGACAGAGTCGGTTCCACTGCTATCGCCATCGTTGGCATTGACATCGTGGATGACGGAGGTGGTATCAGTGGACGTTTCGTCGACGACCAGGCCGCCTGGATCCGTATTTTCAAAAACGGGATTATTATTCGTGACAGCCGGTGACGCGACAAGATCATCCATTTCGAGCACGGCGACGTCGCTAAATGTAATCCTGACTTCATCAACGTTGTCGTAGCCAGACTGAAAATCTATCGCGCCATAAGCACCACCCGCTGTAGTTTCGTTGTAGGTGTAGTGGGCGTCTCCTTGTGTATCGGAAGCTGTAAAGTCAAGTGATTCAGCAGAAGTTACTGCGGCACCGTCACGGAACCCCTGAATCGTTGCCACGGGATTAGTGTCAGTTGTTGTCTCAGATATGCCAATGGCAACCGAGGCAAGGTCAAATTCAGATCCATCGGTCGAAGAAAAGGTGAATTGACGAATATCTGGATTCTCAAAGTTCATCCAAATTACTCGGTCATTAGGATCCCCTGAATTATTCAAGTTGACCGTGAAGTCTGAAGGGCTGGGGGTAGCTATCCTGTCAGCACCATCCATTGCAAACGTCCAATCTCCAACGTTTATTGATGTAACCGGTTTTTCATTGATAAGGCCTACATCATCAAAATTCTCATTGGATATTGCCAAGGTCGACTGAAATAGCCCCGGTGCGGGTGAAAAAACGGCTGTTTCGATCAGGCCTGTTTGTTGTTCCAGATCCCAGTCCCCACCAAGATCGCTGGCCCCGGTTAGGTCATCGGAGGCGGCCACATCCGCGCCCGTTACCTGCGCTAGCGATTCCACAAACCGCAGTCCCTGCTCGCCCGCGCCAACATCACAGCCGTAAATAAGGATGTCGCCGTTTGGCCCCAATGCTTCGCCCCATTGTTCCAGGAAGCGGGCATAACTCGGCAGAGTCTCGCTATCAAGCGTGCTGTTACCAAGCGCTATACGCCCCTCACTGCCGTGGGAAACCAAGTGGATGGCGTCAAATTCGCCGCGCTGTGCTAACGCCTGGGCGATTTGTTCAACGCCGTTAGCGCTGGGGTCTAACAGTATGACCACGGTATCGTCGGCCACGCCGTTAAGCAGTGTTTGGTAATCGTCAACTCGGGGGTCGACGAAGATAACTTCGTTACGACCAGTCGATTGGCTTGGGGGCGTTTGGCGGGTGGGAGTATTCATAAAGAGTACACTCTTTAAGTTGTGTAGAGATTTGGTTGTTTGTGTATATTTTATCTGTAGGTATTTGTTTATACGTCTTTTTTATATGGCTTTTCCTATACGGCGTCGATCCGGTAATAGGCAAGTGACAGGCCGGAGACGCCGCCGTCAAAGATAGCAACCCGAAGCGGTGAAATGTCCATCTTAATGCTCCTTGTGCAGTTCTTTACTCTAGGATCTTTCGAGAGCACGTCGCTGACAAGGGGTTGCGAGAAGTTGATACTGAAGTGATCCGTTGTGCTATGGGTGGCCGCTCTAGTGATTTCGGTGATACCCAACTGATACTGTGATGCTGCGGCATCTAAGCTGAAATGCTGAATATGACAGCCGTCACTGAGTAAGCGACACTGTCTGTGATTGATATAAAGACGCTCACAGGGTGAAAGATGCATACATTGGATTTCCCTATTTCAACACTGCTGGATGATCTGGTCGCTAGATGAGGCCCATCTTCCCATGTTCAGAAACACGTGATCGCGCTCTTCGCTACATCAAAGAGCTCCACTGATTTGTGAAGTGCTCTAAGCTTTAATCCAATTTTTGCTTGTTTAACTTTTGTTTATTTATATTACTGCTTATACAGTTTTTTGGTTTCTTAACTATGTAAAAGCAGTCTAGGTTTATTGAGGAATTAGCACAGTAATACTAAAATTATGATCGTGACCCTAAGCATATGCAAGATTTTACTACTAGGTTTAATGAGTCTATGGTTACTGTGCGTGCAGCCGGATCGTCCTTTCCAATCATGCGCAGCCGCTAATGGTTGAGTAACCGCCATAAGCATTAATGATACCTTTATTAAAGATATCTTTATTACAACAGTGACAAGGAGTATTTTATGGATCCATTCCTCGGTGAAATCAAAATGTTCGGCTTCGAATGGGCGCCTCAAGGCTGGGGGGTGTGCAATGGTGCCCAGTTGTCTATTGCACAGAATACCGCCCTCTTCTCTTTACTTGGCGTTGTGTATGGCGGCAACGGCCAAACCACCTTTAACCTGCCAGATCTGAGAGGGCGAATGCCCAGAGGGCAAGGTCAGGGAGCGGGCATGGCAAATGTCGATATCGGGGAGCTGGCTGGAGCGGAAAACCGCACACTGACTATCAATGAAATGCCTCAACATACGCATGCCGCAGGGGCAATGACTACGCCGGATGACGCCAATCAAGCTACGCCTGCCACAGGGGATTATCTAGCCAGCGGTAAAGTGGGCCTAAGTGACTCTGTACGTAATTACTATAGTGGCACCCCCTCTGGCACGGTTGAGTTAGGCAATGGCCAAACGGGCATTAGCGGAGGGAGCCAACCGTTTAACGTTATGAACCCTTATCTCGCCCTGAACTTCAGTATTGCATTGCAGGGTATCTATCCATCCCGCCAATAGGTAGGGCAACAAGTGATGGTGGCCGAACGTTTGGAGGTTCGGCCTCTTATCGTAGGAGTCACGATGTTAGGCACCATTACGGCGGCGGATTTTCAGCCGCTACAGGGAAAAGAGTGTACCTTTGAGGCGACCTCTGCGCTTTCGGTGAAGTTAACGGTCGAGCAAGTCACAAGCCGCCCCGACTGCCAAGTGCCGGGGGCAGGCGAAGCGCGGGAGCCTTTCGGTGTTCTTCTGTCTGGGCAGCAAGACGAGGTTGATTTTACCAGCGCCACCGGGGTCTTGCGCTTAGGCGACGGAGCAACGCTGGAAGGCGTTTACATTAACCGTGTGTTACCCCCAATGGGGGGCGACCCACGGCCCTGGTATCAACTGGTTTTTAACTAATATTTTTACTAACTAATAGTTGACTAGGGCGTTTGCGGATACCAGACCCAGCGTTCTACTGCCCCCATTAATCTTTCAAAGCGGAACCCTAGCTGCTGGTAAAGCTGTTTGGCATAAACATTAAATGGATCGACGGAGAGGGAAACGGGGCTCATAACTTGAGCCCCTGCTGCCTGGACTGCCCTAAGAACGACAGCACCATAGCCTTTATTACGTGCTCCCTTGATCAGCGCGAGGTCGAGAATATGCACTTCGTTGGCACCGAAATCCACGGTGACACGGCCGATCCGCTCACCCTGTTTCTCGACGATATAATACAAGGCATTGGGGTAGGCAGTTCCATAACCGATTGCCTGGGCCTTAACCTGCATCTCAAGCAGCGCCTCAATCATGTCTTGATCAGCCAGCGCTAGTTGCAGGTCTTGCCGGATATCTCGATAAAGCGCTTCAAGAAAAAGATGATCTGAATCTCTAGAGGGTCGAAGTTGCAACCCATCGTTTAAGTGCCCGCCAATACCTGCCATTCGTTTGCCATTGCCCAAGGATATAAGTTGATTGAATCGCCCACCACTACAAGATAAACGTGAGCTTGCCAAAAATCGTGAGTGCTCACCAACCCCCTTGGCCCTCTAACAAGCTTCGGGTGTTGTTATTGAGCGGTAAGCGGAAATCGGCGCTGCCGAGTACCATGGCATCACCTGCTCGAACGACCCGAGCACTTACATAGACGTAGTCCTGGCCCTGTGCATAGGTGCCCATTAGAATTGAACGGGCGTTGTGCTGAGCGGTTAGGCGCTGAACTTGCCGTGATAGAATCAATTCCCCCACGCTCTCTTCGATAAACATGCTGTCGCGCATTTTGACTTCGCGTACCTGCATACCCTGGCGGGCCAGTGCGGAGGCCATAATTTCAGAGCTAATACGCCCAAGCGTAGACGACTGGCTTAGATTGTCGATGCTCACAAAAGTGGCGGCAATCATGGGGCTATAGCGCGTGAGCTCTGGATTGCTGGCAACCATCTGCTCGGCAGCGGCATGAACCAATTCAGAGAGATCGGGTTCCGGTTCGGCGGGCGTGTTGTTAGCATTGCCCAGCGCGCTGCAACCAGCCAGTAACAGTAGCGTTATGCCCATGGTCATCCCACGGGTAGCATGGCCGATAGAGCGAGCGCGCCAAGTAGTTAAAAGTGTCATCAGCATGAAATTACCACGTATCAGTAAGGGGAACGGAGGGTGTGGTAGGTGCCTGAGGCACGCGATGAGGGGCATATTGACGACGGTCACCGGCATTGATGTAGTAAATGTTGGACGAAGAGTAGAGAATTCGTTCGCCATCGATAATTTGCGTGGTCACGATGATCTCTTCGTCACCGGTGTATGTCCAACTACCGCTGGTGGTATCGGCAAGCATGCCGGCGGGGATTAATCCCAGCGCAGGTTCGCTCCACTGATTAAACGGAATCGTGGCTACCGCAATGCCCGCGGTGAGTGCGGTAAAAGCGCCAACCGGTGGGCGGATAAAGCCGCGGTCACGGTGCTCGACAACTTCGACGTCGATAGTGATATTGGCGCTGTTTGCAGTGGGGACGGTGGTAAGGTTAGCGCCCCGTGACACCAGTTCGCTGGTCAGCAGTGCGCGAAAGCCACGCCCAAATTCACCGCCACTGTAGGCGTGCAGTGCTTCACTGTCTGACTCGCTGATGTGTAAATCGCGATTGCGAACGCGCTCGCGTTGTAAAATGCTGGTAGCTTCATGGCGGGCCAGCACATCCCAGTGGTGAGCTGCCTGCATACGTTGCTGTTCGGTATAGGGGTAGGTAGTGGCGATCGGCGCTTGAGATGTGTTGGCATAAAAGCAGCCGCTAAGCATTAAGCTTGCCAGCCCCAAACTAACAGGACGTATGAAATAGGGTAATGGAAATAATCGGGGACGGGTGCGCACCTGCTGGTTCCTTTTTCGCTACAAAACGGCTTTTGATAGACTATGTGCTTTGCTTAGTTTGCCATGCCTAATTCGACGTATCTAATTCATCATACCTAGCAAGATCGGCCACGAGGTTAAAAACTTGAATGAGCGATAATGCCAATGCTTGAAGATCACCGCGGCGGTCCGCGCCATGATTCGCTGATGTCGGCCTATCATGAAAGTGATAGCGGTAGCGGTTGGATGATCAGTTATCTCGATATCATGACCTTGTTGGTGGCTCTGTTCGTGGTCATTATCGCCGCTGCAGGGCCGGTTATTCCTCAATTGAACCAGAAGGATAGTGTGAGCGAGGACGCGGGCACATCCTCGCCTACTTTGGGAGTCCCCCTGCCTGAAGCATTGGCCCAGGTAAGCCATGAGCGTGAGAGTGTCGCCCGGTGGAGCAGTGCAGGATTGAACCCCATGGCGATTAGTGCGGCACTTGGCGTGGCAGGGCTGCCCAAGCTGGCCGATCTTCCTCGACGAGTCAGCTTCGGTGTTCCACCGCTTTTGGCTGCACCATTGCCGCCTGCTGAGCCGGTTATTTCTTTACCAAAACTACTGATGCCCGCGGGCAGTGATGATTTTACATCGCCCTTAGCTGACTACATGGTGGTGTTAACCGACCACCCCCCGGCAAATGTACAAGCGGTGAGCGATGAGTCAGTAGCGGGGGCGACTGCGCTAAATCAGGCGCTTTCGGAACGCGTTGAAGAGTCTACCTATTTGCCCGACCTGGAGGGTGTTGAAGTATCGCGGGTGGCTGAGGGGATTAGCCTGCGTGTACAGGATCAACTGCTGTTTCCCTCTGCCACGGCTGAGCTAACCAACGATGGGTCGTCACTAGTGAGCAGTTTGCTCGAGACTATTCAGCGCTACGATGGCGAAGTGTGGGTGGAGGGCCATTCGGACAGCCAGACCATTAGCACCGAGGAGTTCTCATCTAACTGGGCGCTGTCGAGTGCTCGTGCCATTGCCATTGTGGAAGCGCTGGAAGCGGCGGGCGTGGATGCTGAACGCCTTCGCGCAGTCGGCTTGGCAGCAACAAAACCGCTAGAGAGCAACGCCACCGCGGAAGGGCGTGCACGTAATCGGCGGGTTGAGGTGGTGATTCATGTGGAGTAAGGGGCAGTTAATAGAGGAGTAAATAGCTGCTCAGCTATAAGGAAAATGTCATTGCGAGAAGCGCAGCGACGCGGCAATCTGATTTGTCAGTGATAGCTAACCCCGAGATTGCTTCTCTATGTTTGCAATGACGGCAACATGATCGCCACGCTTCGCTCGCGATGACATAAGAGGGGCAATGACATAGAAAAAAGCCCGCCGGGGGAGGCGGGCATTAAAGGGCTTGGCTCACTGCAGTCCACTGGCATCAGGTGAGGGGGTGTACAGGGTTGCCAGTGGGTACAATATCAGTATAGCTATTTATTAAGCGTTGCCAAGTGCGGTAAAGCTTTTTTTACTTTTTATCATCTTAGTTATCGCTAATGCTTATTCTGAAAGGGGCTGTACAAAGCGCACCGATCTGCTTCATGCACTTTTGTGGTGCGTTTTAACTGCCTCTTTTTGGTGCTTGCAAGTACTCTGATTTATTTATCCCGTCAAATTCCACGTAACCCTCTGTTGAATAGACACTTCTCTGTTTTGGCTTATTAATTGCTATGCTTTACGTAGCAATTAATAGCTGGTCATAGTAGTTAATAGCTGGCCATAGCTATTTAGGCGTTCTAGACATGACGTCTTAACGAAGCGTTAAGGCCGAAGAGAGGTAGTGCTATGCCTGAACCCGCTCGTCTTTCAGCGTCAACCCCTTCGGTTGATCCGGCTCTGCAGCCGCGGCTTGTCTTGACCGATTTAGATGGCTCACTGCTCGACCATCACAGTTATGACTTCAGCCCTGCTGCTCCCTGGCTTGCCCGCTTAAAGCAAATGGGGGTGCCGGTGGTTCCGGTGACCAGTAAAACCCGTGCCGAACTGATACCGCTGCGCGAAGCGCTGGGCCTCACGGCAACCCCATTTATTGCTGAAAATGGTGCGGTTATTGGTCTCCCCCCTGGCTGGTGTCATGCACGCTTAGACCGTCCAGGCAGTGGCCGTGATGGTGTCGTTATCAAACATCCTGGTGTGGATATTGGCTTTATACGTGCCCGATTAAAGGTGTGGCGTGAACGCTTGGATATTCGCTTTACCCGCATGGGAGAGATGAGCGTAGCTGAGGTGATGGAGCTTACCGGGCTCGACGCAGTTCGCGCCCGGGATGCTCGGCAGCGGGAAGGTAGCGAACCGTTGTTGTGGGAAGACTCGGCCGCGGCCCTTGAGACGTTTCGCGCCGCTTTAGAGGGGGATGGCTTACAGCTTACTCAAGGTGGGCGCTTTTGGCATGTAATGGGGCGCTCCGCCGATAAGGGCAATGCCGTCGAGTGGCTGGTTAAACGCTTCACGGCATTAAGAGGGCGAATGCCTCTTTCATTGGGTTTGGGAGATGGGCCAAACGATATCACTATGCTTGAAGCAGTGGATCAAGCGGTCGTGATACGAGGTTGTCACGACTTAGCCGTAGAACCCCGCAACGCTTCGCTCTATCGCACGGATGCCACAGGGCCAACCGGCTGGGCTGAGGGAGTGGCCTACTGGTGGGGGCGAGATGACCGCCGTTTAGCGACGGCGGAAAAGGGCGATGCCGCTGTCCTTTGAGTACAGTTCTTTGAGTCCAGTACTTTGACCCCAGTTCTATGAATCCAGGGAGGTAAGTGAATGAGTGACTTTCATCAAAACGGAATTATTACCGACTTTCACAACCTTACCCGGCGCTCGGTGGAGGCGCTTGAACAAGAGCTGTGCCAGTTTGCTCGACGACGTCCAATGGGGCTGATTCTACCGTCGCTGTTTTCGGAGCTGGAAGGGCCAGCGCTGTCGGCGATCGTCGATGAGCTGGTTAAAGTCCCTTATCTCAACGAGATAGTCATTGGCCTGGATAGAGCCGATCGCGAGCAATTTTTATATGCTCGGGAGTTTTTCTCACGCCTGCCGCAACACACGCGCATCTTATGGAACGATGGCCCACGGCTGCGCGCCCTGGATGCGGAGCTGGAAGAGCACGGTTTAGGCGCTTTAGAGCCTGGGAAAGGGCGCAATGTATGGTATTGCGCAGGCTATATGCTGTCGTCAGGGCGCTCGACGGTGGTAGGGCTTCACGACTGCGATATTTTGACCTATGAGCGTGGGCTGCTTGCGCGCTTGATGTATCCGGTGGCGCACCCCAATTTCAATTACAGCTTCTGCAAAGGTTATTACCCCCGTATTGCCGAGGGCAAACTGAATGGGCGCGTCTCACGGCTGTTAGTCACACCGCTGCTGCGGGCGCTTAAAACTGTCTGTGGGCCGATGCCCTACCTTGATTACCTGGATAGCTTTCGCTACCCACTGTCAGGTGAGTTTGCGATGCGCAGCGAAGTGCTTGAGGGGATTCGTATGCCTGCGGATTGGGGGCTGGAAATTGGCGTTTTGTCGGAGTTACAACGCAACTACTCCCTGCGCCAGCTCTGCCAGGTAGATATTGCCGATGCCTACGACCACAAGCATCAGCCGGTTAGCGAAGATGATCCTGATAGCGGCTTAAACCGCATGAGCCTGGATATTTCAAAAGCGCTCTATCGCAAACTAGCCACCCAGGGGGTTACCTTTAGCAGCGAAGACTTCCGCACGCTTAAAGCTACCTACTACCGCTTTGCGCTGGATTTGATCGAAGCCTACGACCACGATGCGACGATGAACGGCCTAAGCCTTGATCGCCACAGCGAAGAGCAGGCCGTGGAGCTGTTTGCCAGTAACCTGCTCGAAGCGGGCAATCTTTTTATGGATAACCCACGTGAGCGACCCTTTATCCCCAGCTGGAACCGTGTTCAGGCCGCGGTGCCAGATCTGCTCACGCGCATGCACGAAGCGGTAGAGCTGGATAACCAAGGTAAGGTTTAGCGCCTATTCATATGTCATTGCAAGGAGCCTACTCATATGTCATTGCGAGGAGCGCAGCGACGCGGCAATCTCGATCTGCGATGGCAGGTAACCTCGAGATTGCTTCACTGCGTTCCCAATGACAACACCGAGATCGCCACGCTTCGCTCGCGATGACACCCATTTGTCATTGCAAGGAGCCTACTCATATGTCATTGCGAGGAGCGCAGCGACGCGGCAATCTCGATCTGCGATGGCAGGTAACCTCGAGATTGCTTCACTGCGTTCCCAATGACAACACCGAGATCGCCACGCTTCGCTCGCGATGACACCCATTTGTCATTGCAAGGAGCCTACTCATATGTCATTGCGAGGAGCGCAGCGACGCGGCAATCTCGATCTGCGATGGCAGGTAACCCCGAGATTGCTTCACTGCGCTCGCAATGACAAGACATCAAAAATCGCTGTGCTGGAGGGCTGCACGCGGAGCCGATGACGAGGCGGGTAAATTTGCTTGTGCATGTCCCGTGCTCTGGTTAATGCGGAAGTGGGCAACCAGTTGACGCAGCTGAGCACTGAGCTGTGCGAGCGTTTGGGTGGCGTGGTTACTCTCTTGCACCAGGCCGGCATTTTGCTGGGTCATTTGATCCATCTGCGTTACCGCCTGATTGACCTGCTCAATGCCGCTGCTCTGCTCAATGGTGGCTGCAGAGATTTCCTGAACCAGTGTACTGAGCTGTTTAATGTCATCGACCATGCCATTGATCTCATCGCCGGTGTCATGCACTTGACGGCTGCCTTCCACCACTTTGCTATCCGACGCTTCGATCAGCGTTTTGATCTCTTGGGCGGCAGCAGCCGAACGGCTGGCTAGTTGGCGAACTTCATTGGCGACAACGGCAAAACCGCGCCCCTGCTCGCCGGCTCGGGCGGCTTCCACCGAGGCGTTAAGAGCCAAAATATTGGTTTGGAAGGCGATGCCGTCAATGGTGTTAACGATGCTGCTCATTTGGGTGGCGCTTTCGTTAATCGTCGCCATGGTGGAGATCACCGTGGACATTGAGTCACTGCCGCGTTGAGCGCTGTCAGCGGTGCGTGTGGCAAGTGTTCGCGCGTGATCCGCATGTTCGGCATTTTGTTTAACCGTGGCGGTAAGCTGCTCCATGCTGGAGGCCGTTTCGGCCAACGACGCTGCCTGCTCTTCGGTGCGTGTGGAAAGCTCTTCATTAACACCCACAATCTGCTCTACGCCACTGTTAACCTGGTTTGCGCCGTGGTGAATATCGCCAATGGTATTGGCCAGGGTTTCACGCATCCGGTTGATATCAAATAGTAAGCTCTGCTGATCCTTCGACGAAAGCTGAGTGGTTTGGGTCAAATCTCCATCAGCAATATGGCGTACTACGCTAGCTGCATAGCGTGGGTCGCCCCCCAGCCTGCGAGCAACATCACGAATGACCCAGCCCATTAGCAGCGTTACAGGAAGGCCTATAATCAGCAGTACCATTACCGAGTAAATTAAACGTGTAATAAAAGCTTCGTTTATATCATCTACATAAACACCCGTGGCCAGCGACCACTGCCATTCGGGAAGATAGGCCACGTAACTGATTTTCGGTACCTGCTCATCACCAGTGATACGACGGGAGTAGTAGTCAACGTGCCCACCGCCAGCTTGAGCTGCTTCTCGAAAAGCAGCGTAAAGATCCATGCCGCTGGCATCCTGGTAAGCGCTCATGTCTTCACCGCGGGGGCGCTTGGGGTGGGAAACGATCTTTAGGTCATCATCGAAGGAGAAGATATATTCTCCACCGCCAAAACTGACGCTAGACATATTGTCGATGGCACGCTGTTGGGCTTCTTCAAGGCTGAGCTCTCCAGCAACTACCCGCTCTTGTAGCGCTTCAATTTGGCTCTGTACGCTTTCCACCACGTATTGAATACTGTCTCGGCGTTCACTCTCAATCGTCTGGCGATTCTCCCAGGCCAACCAGCCTACCAGCAGTAGCATGGCAACCCAGATAATACCCAGCGTTCCCCAGAGTTTTTGCGTCGTCGTTAAGCGTGTCATTTTTTTCCTAGCCGATGTAAGTAAGCAACGTTGTTCCCTATCGGCCTAAGGCACCAATACCTTAGCAAAATTTAAAGTAAATGCTGCCGCGGCAATTTCGCTTGCCGAGGCAGCATATTCTGAGATGTGTTTCACATCGCTCGCAATGACACCCAGTTGATCATTGTGAGGAGCCTACTCATATGTCATTGCGAGGAGCGCAGCGACGAGGCAATCTCGATCTGCGGTGGCAGGTAACCCCGAGATTGCTTCACTACGTTCGCAATGACAGGTGAAGGATTTCAATGATATCACCTACGTCATTGCGAGGAGCGCAGCGACGCGGCAATCTCGATCTGCGGTGGCAGGTAACCCTGAGATTGCTTCACTGCGCTCGCAATGACAAAACATCAAAAATCGCTATGCTGATGAGCGGTCTGCGGGGCGGGTGAGGAGGCGGGTAAGCTTGCCTGTGTATGCTCCGTGCTCTGGTGAATGCGGAAGTGGGCAACCAGTTGGCGCAGCTGGGCGCTGAGCTGGGCCAGGGCTTGAGTCGCGTGAGTGCTTTCTTGCACCAAGCTGGCATTTTGCTGGGTCATTTGATCCATTTGCGTTACCGCTTGGTTGACCTGCTCAATGCCGCTGCTCTGTTCAATGGTAGCCGCAGAAATTTCCTGAACCAGCGTACTGAGCTGTTTGATATCATCGACCATGCTGTTAATCACATCACCGGTGTCGCGTACTTGGCGGCTGCCTTCAACTACTTTGCTGTCCGACGCTTCGATCAGCGTTTTAATCTCCTGTGCCGCAGCAGCTGAGCGGCTGGCAAGTTGACGAACCTCATTGGCGACAACCGCAAAGCCGCGCCCTTGATCACCTGCTCGGGCGGCTTCAACTGACGCGTTCAGTGCCAAAATATTGGTTTGGAAAGCGATACCGTCAATGGTGTTAACGATGCTGCTCATCTGTGTGGCGCTTTCGTTAATCGTCGCCATAGTGGTCGTGACGGACGACATCGAGTCGCTGCCGCGCTGAGCGCTATCGGCCGCTCTGGTGGCAAGCTTACGCGCATGGTCAGCGTGTTCAGCATTTTGCTTAACAGTCGCGGTGAGCTGTTCCATACTGGAAGCGGTTTCAGCTAGTGATGCTGCCTGCTCTTCGGTGCGGGTCGAAAGCTCTTCGTTTACGCCCACGATCTGCTCTACGCCACTGTTGACCTGGCTTGCGCCGTGGTGGATGTCACCAATCGTCTCGGCAAGAGCTTCACGCATCCGGTTGATATTAAAAAGTAAGCTCTGTTGATCCTTCGGCGAAAGCCGTGTGACCTGGGTCAGGTCGCCGTCGGCAATATGACGTACTACGTTGGCTGCATAGCGTGGGTCTCCACCTAAACGACGAGAAACATCACGAATAACCCATCCCATCAGCAGCGTTACCGGCAGGCCAATGATCAGTAGTATCACGATCGAGCGAATCAAACCGGCAATAAAGGCGGCATTAATATCATCGACATAAACGCCGGTCGCCAGTGACCAGTCCCATTCGGGAAGGTGCGCTACATAACTGGTTTTCGGCAGCTGCTCGTCGCCACCCGCGCGGGTAGAATAGTAATTGACGTGACCACCACCTGCTTGCGCGACACGCAGCAACTCGGGGTACAGCGCCATCCCGCTGGCGTCTTCATAATTGGTCATGTCAGTGCCGGGTGTGCGGCTAGGATGCGATATAATCAGTAAGTCATCGTTGAATGAAAAGATATACTCGCCCGCCCCAAAGCTAACGCTAGACATATTATCGATCGCACGCTGCTGCGCTTCTTCCAGGCTAAGTTCACCGGAGGCTACCCGTTCTTGCAGGGCTTCAATTTGGTTTTGCACGCTTTCCACTACGTATTGAATGCTATCGCGGCGTTCGCTCTCAATCGTCTGGCGGTTCTCCCAGGCAAGCCAGCCAACCAATAGCAGCATGGCAACCCAGATAATACCCAGCGTTCCCCAGAGTTTTTGTGTCGTTGTTAAGTGAGTCATGTTCTTCCTAATTTTTGTAATTGAGTAACTCCTTCATTATCGGCCTAAATGGAGCAGACCTTAGCAAAAATAGTCTTGAACACTCTTTTGGGATATATAGCACTCTTATATTCTAAAATAATCTAAATATAGAACTTAAAATGCACTATGCTGTCTTTATAGCATGAGATTGAGATCACCACCCCTATGGGAGGCAACGATGCAACGCCCAATCGTTACGCACTTTTTTGATGAGCCTACGAACACCTTTAGCTATGTCGTCCAAGACCCTGATAGCCGTGCCTGCGCAATTATAGATTCGGTACTCGATTTTGATTATGCCGCTGGGCGAACCGACGTGCGATCTGCTAACACCATCATCGCTTTTATTCGCGAACACGATCTCGATGTAGTCTGGATTTTGGAGACCCATGTACATGCAGACCATCTCTCGGCGGCGCCCTACCTGCATGAGCAGTTAGGCGGTAAAACCGGCATTGGTGCCAACATAGTGAAGGTGCAGGAGATATTCGGTAAGGCGTTCAATGCGGGCAGTGAGTTTGCTCGGGATGGCAGCCAGTTTGATGCGCTGTTTGAAGAAGGGGATACGTTCACGGTTGGCCAATTACAAGGTCGTGTGCTGCATACCCCAGGGCATACGCCTGCTTGTTTAACCTACGTAGTGGGCGATGCCGCCTTTGTAGGCGATACACTATTTATGCCGGATTATGGCACCGCGCGGTGCGACTTCCCCGGCGGTGATGCGCGCACCTTGTATCACTCTATTCAAAAAGTGTTAGCGCTTCCCGAGCAGACACGATTGTTTTTATGCCACGACTATAAAGCCCCTGGCCGCGATACCTTTCAGCATGAAACCAGCGTTGCTGAGCAGGTAAATGAAAATGTTCATGTACATAAAGGTATCAGCGAAGACGAGTTTGTGAAGATGCGCACCGAGCGTGACGCCACCTTAGGCATGCCACGGCTCATTATTCCTTCGGTGCAGGTCAATATGCGTGCGGGGGAGCTGCCTCCGGCGGAAGAGAACGGCACTGTCTATCTCAAAGTGCCGCTTAATTTTTTCTAACGGTTTAAGTGCGAGCTGAGGAGTGATCAGTGGATTGGACAGCAGGCTTACAAGGGCTGGTTGGGGGTGTATTAATTGGGCTTTCCGCTACCTGGCTGATGGCAACGCTGGGGCGTATCGCCGGTATCAGTGGCATCGTGGGTAACTTGATAACCCAGCGCCCCAAGGGCGATAGCGCTTGGCGAGTGGCTTTTCTGTTAGGGCTGATTAGCGGCCCGCTTCTGCTTATGGCGTTAGGTGGTGGTTTGGGCAACGTTGCCGGAAGCCCTGGTGAGGTGATTGGCGCGCCGGTGGGAGGCGTAGGGTTAATGCTGGTGGCTGGGCTGTTAGTGGGCGTAGGCACGGGGCTGGGCAGTGGCTGTACCAGCGGCCATGGGGTATGCGGGCTGGCGCGCTTGGCACCACGCTCCATGGCGGCCACCGGTATGTTTTTGCTGACGGCGCTAGTGACCGTTTATATCTCGCGCCACATGCTAGGCCTAGGCGGTGGAGTATGAGTCAGTCAAACAAGAGTCATTGGATGAAAACAGCGGCAGGCTATGCGGCGGGGCTACTTTTCGGTATCGGCTTAGCTGTTTCAGGCATGACCGACCCCGCGCGAGTAGTGGGGTTTCTAGACGTAGCGGGCGCCTGGGATCCAACGCTGATGTTCGTATTGGGCGGGGCCGTCATCACCACCTTTGTTGGCTATCGGCTGGTATTCAAGCGTACTGCACCATTGTTGGGTGGCGTCTTTCAGTTACCGACCAAACGAGAGTTAGACGCGAAGTTATTAGGGGGCGCTGCCCTGTTCGGCATCGGCTGGGGGCTTTCCGGCTACTGCCCAGGGCCAGCGATTGCCTCCATTGGCGGTCTTTCCTTACCGCTATTGGCCATGCTGGTGACAATGGTGTTGGGGTGGTTTGCTGCTAAGCGTCTCGCCTAGCCATTCGTCCTTATTCGGCGATTGCCATGCCCGCGCCCTTGCCATCAAAGCAAGGGCGTTTTTATTTGTCTTAACGCTGGGTTAATGCCCGTCCGCCATGCTGATGGGTAATAAATGGGAAACTGCTATGCACGTCTTGTTGATTGAAGATGACCCGCTGGTTGCTTCGGGTATTCGCGCTGGATTAATGACCTTCGACTTTGTGGTCGATCACGTCTCCACGGGGAGCGCTGCCCGTCAGGCGATGCGAACGGTGGCCAGTGATGTGGTCATTCTTGATCGCGGATTGCCCGATGGCGATGGTCTTCAATTGCTGGCCGAGTGGCGCGAGCAGGGCAACGACGTTCCCGTGCTGGTGTTAACCGCAAGGGATGCGGTGCGTGACCGAGTGGATGGACTACAGGGCGGCGCCGACGACTATCTGGTGAAACCTTTCGATTTAGATGAGTTGGTAGCGCGTTTGCACGCCTTGTTACGCCGAGTAGCAGGGCGCAGCAGCGGCCTGATTGCCCACGGCGCACTCTGCTTAGATCCAACGGCTAGGGAGGTCTACGTCGATGAACAGCTGATTATGCTGTCTCGCCGGGAGCTGGTGCTGCTTGAAACCTTCCTGCAATCGCCACGCAGCGTCCTGTCAGCCGACCAGCTTAAAGATAGCCTTTACGGTATGAACGACGATGTTGAGAGCAATGCGCTGAATGTGCATATCCACCACCTGCGCCGCAAGTTGGGGAGCGGCGTGATTGAAACAGTGCGCGGGCTTGGCTATCGGTTGGGCAAACCCGAGGCGGTACATGCGGCCGGTACGCCCTATAAGGGGCAGCTATGAGTTTACGTGCGCGCTTGCTGCTGACTCTGGGATTAACGCTGGCACTGCTCTGGGGTGTGGCGGCGGCGTGGCTGATGCGCGACCTGGAAGAGAAGTTTGTGGAAACCCTGGATCAGCGCTTAGCGCAGTCGGCAAGAATGGTGGCCGGGTTAGTCCTGCAGCTGCCGTTTGACGTATGGGAGGATGCCGAGCATCCAGTGCTGTCTATTCCACCCATTGAGGGTCTGGCCTGCCAAGTGCACTCGCCCCAAGGCGAAATCATGGCGCGCACCCATGCCGATATGGACGCTATTCTCGCCCCGGGAGAGGGCGGCCACACTTATCGCCAGGCAGGCGACGTGACTTGGCGGGTATTTACCTACGAGCGCGGTGGCATCGTGATTACCACCGCTGATCGTATGGATGAGCGCGATATGCTGCTCGGCGGCGTTATACGCATGACCGTGGTGCCCTTTATCGTAGCGCTGGTAGGCAGCATGTTTGCGCTTTGGCTGGGGGTTTGGCGTGGCTTAGCACCGCTAACACGGCTGCGCGAATCGCTGGCCAATCGCCACCCCGATGCACTGGCCCCTGTCGCTACCTATGGCCTGCCTAAAGAGATTCGTCCGCTGATTGAAACCTTAAATACGCTTCTTGAGCGTGTACAGCAAACCATTATCCGTGAGCAGCGCTTTACAAACGATGCCGCCCACGAACTGCGCACACCGCTTACCGCGATCAAAACCCACCTGCAAGTGGCTCGCCGGGTCGAAGGTCAGGCCGCAATAACATCGCTCAACTATGCTGAAGAGGGAGTGGTGCGGTTGAGCTCAACCCTTGACCAACTGCTCACGCTGGCTCGCGTAGAGGGGCGTGTGCGCTTTGATGATGGTGAGGCTAGTCGCGTCGCAGATGTAGCCGAACACGCCCTGGCGGATAGCCAGCACAACAAATCAGCCCGCTTTGTAGTGTCGCCCCATTGGCCCGATGTCGCCCTTGCGATGCCCCGCGAATTGGCTATCACCGCGCTGCGTAATTTGCTCGATAACGCTATTAACCATGGGCCCGCCGATGCCCCCGTTAACTTTGATGCGCAGTGGGAGCCAGGGGAGCGCCATCTTACCTTTAGCGTTAGCGACCAAGGCCCAGGTGTTGATGGCGCGACGCTTGAACAATTAACTCAACGATTCTGGCGCGCCAGTAAACAGCAAGGCAGTGGACTGGGGTTAGCCATTGTGGCTGCTATCGCCGAACGTTTTGGTGGCGAAGTGACGTTTGTCAGCCCTGCTGGAGGTGGTTTTACCGCCCGTCTGGTGGTGCCAGTGGCGGGTAGCTAACAACGATAACGCAAGGGAGAAACCGAGATGAATAAAAAATACTTAAGCAGGTTTGGCCTGCTGATAGGGATTAGCTTAGTCACTGGAGGCGCGCTGGCGCAGCAGGGTGACGCGGAGCGAGGCCAGGCTGCAGCGGCTACCTGCACAGCCTGTCATCAGGCCGATGGCAGCGGTATGAATGTGCCCAATGGTGAGTCATGGCCGCGCTTAGCGGGGCTGAATGCGGACTATATCGCTAAGCAGTTGCACGACTTTAAAGCCGGGCAGCGTCAAAATGCGACCATGATGACGTTTGCCAATATGCTCGACGATCAGCAAATAGCCGATGTTGCCGAATACTATAGCCAAATGCCGGTAACGCCGGGGCAAGGCGGCGATGAGGCCGACGAAGCGCTGCTGGCGCGGGGTCAACAGCTTGCCGAACGCGGCGATTGGAACGCCTACATTGTTTCCTGCCAAAGCTGCCACGGGCCCGGTGGTACGGGCGTTGGCAGCACCTTCCCAGGTGTCGCCAGCCAGCATGCTGGCTATATCAGCGCTCAGTTGAGGGCGTGGAAAAACGAGACACGCATCAACGACCCACAGAATCTCATGGGGGCCATTGCCAAACGCATGAGCGATAACGACATTCAGGCGGTGTCTGCCTGGTATGCCACGCAACCCGGTTCAGAAGAACAGGAGACAGCACAATGACCATCTGTCGTCGCTCCCTCGTCATAACCCTGACCGGCTGCTCGCTGGCGTTCGGTACCGTTTATACAGCCACGGTTTTTGCCCTGCCAGAAGAGCGTCCAGACGCTGCGCTGAATATGCTGGTACACGAGCCCCCCACCATGGAAGACCTTGAGAATTCCGAACTTCATCCGGAACTGAAAAAAGTCATCCGCTATGGGCATGATCTATTCACCAATACGCAGCAGTTGCGTGGTGAGAACGTGTTCAATGATATGAACTGCTCTAGCTGTCATTTGGGCGAAGGGCGGGTGCCGTTCAGTGCGCCAGTGTGGGCCGCGGCTATCACGCTGCCGGATTTTCGTGGTAAGAACCAGCATGTGAATAACCTGGAAGAACGTATCGCAGGTTGCTTTGCTTATTCCATGAATGGTGTGCCACCGGAGTATGGCAGCGATGAAATGCTGGCGCTGAGCGCCTACCATCAATGGCTGGCCACCGGTGCGCCGATGTATCCAGACAAACCGATCTATGGGCGTGGCTTCCCCGCACCGGATGAGCCAGCTGAAGAGCCCGACTACGCTAGAGGCGAAGCGGCTTACCAGGAAAATTGTTCGATATGCCATCAGAACGATGGCTCTGGCCACTATGAAAACGGTGAATACGTATTTCCAGCCCCTTGGGGCGACGGCTCTAATAATTGGGGCGCGGGGATCGCGCGAGTAGAAACCATGGCGGGCTTTATTTACCAAAATATGCCGCTTGGTCAGCCGCGGTCACTCAGCGATCAAGACGCCTGGGATATTGCTTACTTCATAAGCAGCCAAGAGCGACCCCAAGACCCTCGCTACACGGGCGATGTCGCCGAGACAGCCGAGCGTTTTGGCCCGACCTTCCATAACCGCTCACTGTACGGGCAAACCCGCGAACACGACGGCCATGTACTCGGTGATCACGACAACTTCGGGGAGAAGGGCGACCTTAAACCCTGGAACGTCGGGATGCCGAGGTTTGAAAACCTTTCCGAGGAGTAATACCGTCACGAAATGTGATTATGAGGAACTTTCATTTTTTGTCATTGAGAGGAGTCCTCTTTATGTCATTGCGAGGAACTTGCGACGAAGCAATCTTTGGCGGCGGTGGCAGATTAACCCCGAGATTGCTTCACTACGTTCGCAATGACAGGTAGCGGATTTCAATGACATCACCTACGTCATTGCGAGGAGCGCAGCGACGCGGCAATCTTTGGCAGTGGCAGATTAACCCCGAGATTGCTTCACTACGTTCGCAATGACAGGTGAAGGATTTCAATGACATCACCTACGTCATTGCGAGGAGCGCAGCGACGCGGCAATCTTTGGCGGCGGTGGCAGATTAACCTCGAGATTGCTTCACTACGTTCGCAATGACAGGTGAAGGATTTCAATGACATCACCTACGTCATTGCGAGGAGCGCAGCGACGCGGCAATCTTTGGCGGCGGTGGCAGATTAACCCCGAGATTGCTTCACTACGTTCGCAATGACAGGTAGAGGATTTCAATGACATCACCTACGTCATTGCGAGGAGCGCAGCGACGCGGCAATCTCAGCTAGCGGTGGCAGGCTAAGTTCATCAAGGTGTTTCACTGCCCATCATCTCGATCAGCCGCTCATCACTGGGCATACCCTGAATACGGTCAAGACGCACGGCCCCGTTCTCTGTTTCACGCTGAAAAACGGAAGTGGGGGTTGCATATAGGCCCAGCTCTTCGAACAACTGGTTATTGGCGTACACCTGCTCTTCAATTTCTCTCGGTTGGGCACTAGCTTCGATTTCCTGCTGGCCGCTTTCATGGGCATGCAGTGTCGCCGCTGGATCGTCGGCGCCGAGAATAGCGGCTGCTTTTCCAGGGCTGTCGGGTGCTAAGATACCTACCATGATATGGCGTAGCTGCACCTCACCTGCTTCCACCCAGGGGCGAACGTCTTGCCACATTTGACGGCAGTAGGGGCAGTTGGCATCCGTGAAGGTGTAAATCACCCGGGGGGCATCCACATTGCCGTCCTGTACCCAGTGGCTTTCGCTTAATAGCTGCCATGTTTGTGCCTCTAGCGGTGCACGTACATGCTCATTCAGTTGCGCTTCGGTAAGGTCATTCCCCTCATTATCCATTAGCGTACCCACCACGGCGTGCTCGCCATCCGGCGTCAGGTAAATCGCCATGTCCTGGCCCTGCACGCTGGCGCCGTAGCCGCGCAACCCTCCGGGGGCATCGAATTGACCATGAATTTCCAAGCCTTGGTCGGCAAGTGCCTGAATAGGGGCGGGTAGCTCATCGGCATAGCTCGCAGAGGTGCCGACCAATCCTGCCAGCAGGAGAAAACCACTTATGCCAGCGTGACGTTTTAAGTGCATTGCAGCGCCTTGTTTGAATAAGAGTGAGAGGCTAGAGATTTAATAACCGCCGCCTTAGTGCTGGCAATCCCTAAAATAATGCCGTGTTGCGATTATCGCAGCACAACATTATTTAGGGATTATGCGCTTTATAACTGGGGCAATATGTCGCAACTTACGGTTTTTGAAGTTTACGGTTTTTGAAACTTTAGATTTCTCAATGGTATTAACGAAATGGCATTAACGATCAGCTACCAGCCAACGCACCGCGTAGGGCGGCAGCGCTCCTTCTGCGACCCAGGGGTTAGCGGGATCCAGCGCTTGCCAGGCGTGTTTTTCAAGTGCCTGGGTAACTGCCTCGCCCACGTTTTCTAAGGGAAGCGGCAGATCGGTGACGTTGTACAGCGCCAGTAATCGGCGGCCATCGTGCAGTGGGCCGCGCTCTACCGCCAGCAGTTCCGGTGCCGAGACTAACACTCGCTGGGCGGCATTGGGGTGAAAGCAGGGCTCTTGACGGCGCTGATCTAATAGCCGGTTTAAGGCGTGAAAAACATCGTGGGTGGGCGTTGAAGGGCTATCTAACAGCAGGTCTAGCTCGCTACGCTGCCAGCGCCGGCGGTTGATCGAACGTAGCCGCCCACTGCGCTCAACGCCTTCCACGTCATTGAGTGTGCCAGTTAGGGTGTGAATATACAGCGCGGGGATACCTTGCAAACTCAGCATAATTGCTTGGCTGCATAGAAAACGCGCTACCTGCCACGGGTCGGGGCCGCGGCGGGTGCCGCGCATGGCTTCAAACCAGGTGATATTGATCTCATAGGGCGTATCGCTTCCATCGGGGTTGCTACGCATGCTGACAAAGCCTCCGAAACGGTGCATCAGCTCCAGCAGCGCATCCCGCTCGTGATCGGGCAATAAACCTTCCAAGGGTCGCACGCCAATGCCGTCGTGGCTGGCCGTAAAGTTGAGGTAGGTGCATTGGTCGGGCAGTACCGGAAGGCTGGCAAGCCAGGTTTGTAAGGTGCTCGCTTCGCCCCGGGTGAGGGTGTGCAATAGCAGCGGGGGGAGGGCAAACTGATACACCATATGGGCTTCGTCGGGGCCCCCCGCTGGCAACCGATCCAAGCCAAAATAACTGATATTTTCCTGGTGGGGCACATTGGTTTCGGTGATTAACAGGGTACCTGGGGCCACGTGATCCACAATCGCTCGTAGCAGCCGCACCACAGTGTGGGTTTCCGGCAGGTGAATGCAGGCAGTACCCAGCCGCTTCCACAGAAAGGCCACCGCATCCAAACGTACAATCCGCGTTCCTTGCTCCAGGTAGAACAGCAAAATACCCACGAACTCCAGCAGCACATCCGGATTTTCAAAGTTCAGGTCAAGCTGGTCTTCGGAGAACGTCGCCCACAGGTAGCGGGTGCCGCGCCGGGTGGAAATGGGCACCAGCAGCGGGCTGCTGCGTGGGCGCACCACCTGGGAGACATCGGTCTCTGGATCGACTTCGATAAAGTAGTCGCGGCCGGGCAGGCTGCCGCTCAGGTAATCCACAAACCAGAGAGACTCCCGTGAGACGTGATTGAGCACCAGGTCGGCCATTAAGTCGTAATGGCTGGCGAGTTCGCGGATGTGCGACCAATCACCAAGATCGGGGTTCACTTCCCGGTAGTGGATCACCGAAAAGCCGTCGTCGCTGCTCCAGGGAAAGAAGGGCAGTACATGTACACCGCTGATGCGATCGCCCAACCGCGCTTGAAGAAAATCGCTAAGCACTGCCAACGGCGGCACACCATCTTCAATAATCGAGTCACCGTAGCTGATCACCCACTGATCTTTTTCGCTCCAAGAGGGTGCATTTTTAGTGCTGGTTCTACCGGAGCTGGATGAAAATGGGGCAAGCGACTGAAAATGCGCTAGACGCTGGTTTAAACGGCGCTGCACTTCCCCCGCCCTGGGGCCATAAAGGTGGCTGAGGTAGTCGTTAACGGTCTGCTCAAAGGGGGGCATGGGTAGCTCCTGATAAACAATCTGCCACAAACGCTGCAGCTTGTGTGCCAAATCGTTACAATACGAGGTTGATACCGCGTTTAAACGCTAAGATACATTAGCTTGTGGCAGTTACTACTGCTAAAACGCTATTAATAGCACACACATTGACAGGTTATAACACGCTAACTCGTGCGGTACGCCGACACGAGCTGACAACAGGTTGACCGCCATGCATTGCCCTTTTTGTGGTGCAAACGATACTCGAGTGACTGATTCGCGCCTGGTAGCGGATGGTGATCAGGTACGCCGTCGACGCCAGTGTGCGAGCTGCCAAGAGCGCTTTACCACCTACGAAACCGCAGAATTGGTAATGCCGCGGGTGGTGAAGTCCGACGGCTCCCGCGAGAGCTTTAATGAAGCCAAACTGCGGGCAGGTATGTTGCGTGCGCTGGAAAAGCGTCCGGTCAGTGCAGAAGCCATTGAAGCGGCGGTAGAGCGCATCCGCCAAACCTTACGTGCCCGGGGCGATCGCGAAATCAACGCCCGTGATATTGGCGAGTCGGTCATGCAAGCGCTTAAAACCCTCGATCACGTAGCCTATATCCGCTTTGCTTCGGTATATCGCAAGTTCCAGGATCTGGATGAATTTCGCGCTGAGATTGACCGGCTGTCCCAAGAGCCCTCTTCCCGACTGGGCCATGGCAGCGAGTCGTCAAAATGAGTGCTGTCTTTAGCCAAGCCGACCACCGCTATATGGCGCGGGCGCTGCAACTGGCGCAAAAAGGCTTATACACCACGGATCCCAACCCGCGGGTCGGCTGTGTGATTGTGCGTGACGAGCAGATTGTCGGTGAAGGCTTTCACCTGTGTGCCGGTGAACCCCACGCCGAAATTCACGCGTTGAATGATGCTGGTGAGCAAGCCCTGGGCGCGACCGCGTACGTCACCCTGGAGCCTTGTTCCCACACCGGCCGCACTGGCCCCTGCGCGGTGGCGCTCCAGGAAGCGAAGGTGTCGCGGGTAGTGGTTGCCATGGTGGATCCGAACCCGCAGGTGAGTGGCCGCGGTATTCGTCTGCTTGAAGAGGCGGGTGTTGAGGTGGCGGTGGGGTTATTAGAGAGTGACGCGCGCGCTCTGAATCCCGGCTTTATTGCTCGCATGACCCAGCAGCGTCCCTTTGTGCGCCTGAAAATGGCGATGAGTCTAGATGGTCGTACCGCCATGGGGTCGGGGGAGTCTCAGTGGATCACCGGGCCTGAAGCACGCACCCAGGTGCAGCGGCTACGGGCACGCTCCAGCGCGATATTAAGCGGCGTTGAGTCGCTTATTATGGACGACTCTCGGCTGACGTTACGAGCAGAGCAGTTACAGCTTAACAACGCAGACGAAGTGGTTCGCCGCCAGCCCCTGCGGGTGATTTTAGATACCCACTTGCGCCTACCTCTGGCGGCAGCCTGTTTAAGCGAGCCTGGGCGTACGCTAGTGATCACCACATCAGACCACTTGGAAGAGAAGCGGGAACGGTTAACTCAGGCGGGCGCTGAAGTACAGGTGTTGCCCGCCGGTAGCGATGGCCGTATCGATTTAGTGGCAATGCTACAGTGGTTAGCCGAAAATGAACAGGTTAATGAACTGCTAGTGGAAACCGGAGCGACATTGGCGGGCGCTATGCTCGATGCGGCGTTGGTCGATGAGCTACAGCTGTTTGTTGCCCCCACACTGTTAGGCGGCGAAGCGCGGCCCCTTTTTGCGTTGCCAGGGCTCTCACGTATGGCCGATCAGCGGCGGTTAACCATTCACGATATGCGAGCAGTAGGGCGCGATTGGCGCATTATTGCATCCCCTCTAGCGACTAGCGCATCTGGCGAATTTTGCGAGAGCAAGGTACCCTGACGCGCAAAATCGTGACTCACTCTCGCGACACTCTTTCTCGATAACCTATCCTGACAAGCTATCGTGACAACACTTATTGGAGATTCCATGGCGCACCCCTCCTCTAGAGGCTTAGCCCCTATCGCCGAGCTGGTGGACGATATCCGCCAGGGCAAAATGGTGATTCTCATGGACGATGAGGATCGCGAAAATGAAGGTGATATCATCATGGCCGCCGAAAAAGTGCAGGCCGAGCATATCAACTTTATGGCTCGTTTCGCCCGCGGCTTGATCTGCATGCCGATGACTCGCGCCCGCTGTGAGCAGCTTAATCTGCCGCTAATGGTGCGTGATAACGGTTCCGGTTTTGGCACCAAGTTTACTCTCTCCATTGAGGCAACCGAAGGCGTCACGACGGGTATTTCAGCTGCAGATCGTGCGCGTACCGTGCAAGCCGCGGTGGCCCCCAATGCAAAGCCCTCTGATATCGTTCAGCCAGGCCATATCTTTCCGCTGATGGCGGAGCCGGGCGGCGTGCTGCGCCGTGCCGGGCATACGGAAGCTTCGTGTGATTTGGCGGCACTGGCGGGCTGTGACCCTAGCGGTGTAATCTGCGAGATTATGAATGATGATGGCAGCATGGCGCGCCGCCCCGAGCTTGAAGCCTTCGCCCAGGAGCACGGTATTAAGATCGGTACCATCGCGGATCTGATTCACTACCGTATCGTTAACGAACAGACCATCGATCATCTGGAAGCGTCAACGGTCATGACCTCCCATGGCGAGCTTGAGCTGCACGTGTTCCGTGACCGTATCCAGGGCGCTCACCATTTGGCGTTGGTGAACGGTCAGCCCACGCCGGAACAGGCCACCACGGTGCGCGTGCATCTGACTGATACGCTGCGCGATGTAATGGGCTTGATGAAAGACGAACAGTGCCGCTGGGATGCCCATCGCGCGCTGGAAGAGATTGCCGGAGCCGCGCCAGGTGTGTTTGTGTTGATTGACGACGGTCGCCCGCACCAGGATTTGAAAGACCAGCTGGATATCTTTTTGGATCGCGTGCGCCAGCCGCGTACCAGCGACTCCGACGGTGCCGGTAACTACTTGACCATCGGCACCGGTTCTCAGATTCTGCGCTATTTAGGCGTGGGTAAAATGCGATTACTTAGTTCACCGTGGAAGTTTTCGGCGCTGTCCGGCTTTGACCTCGAAGTCGTAGAGCGTCTGGGCCCTAATGACACGGCGTATGAACCAACTTCTCAGCAGAACTAATTCAGCAGGAATAAATTGATGCACTCCCTCACTCAAGTTGAAGGTACGTTTGTTGATGTCGATGGCCGCTATGTCATCGTGGTCGGCCGTTTTAACCATCACGTGGTCGATAGCCTGGTGGAAGGCGCTGTCGACAGCTTGACCCGTCACGGTGTCGACGCCGAGCATATCCACATTGTTCACGTGCCGGGCGCCTGGGAACTCCCGCTGGCGGTGAAGCGCGTGTTGAAGGTAATGAAACCCGACGCAGTGATTGCCCTGGGCGCGGTCATTCGCGGTGGCACACCGCATTTTGAATACGTAGCGGGCGGCTGTAATACGGCTATTAATCACTTACAGCTTGAGTTTGATACCCCGGTGGCTAACGGCGTGTTAACCGTTGAAACCATTGAGCAAGCGATTGAGCGTGCAGGCACCAAGGCCGGTAACAAAGGCACCGAAGCTGCCATGGCCGCGATGGAAATGGTCTCTCTGCTTCGCGCGCTACCGTCAGGAGATACCCAATGAGCGAGCGTAAACCCTCTGCCGCTCAGCAGGGCCGCCACGCGGCGCGGGAATTAACGGTGCAGGGGCTTTATCAATGGCACATGACGGGTAAATCCATTACCACCATTGAAGCCGAGTTTCGTAGTCAAGTCGCCGACGATGACCTGGAAGATCACGAAAATTGGGTCAAGGTGATGGAGATCGCCGACAAGGCGCTGTTTCACGAGTTACTCCACAATACCGTGCGGTTCAAAGCGGAACTGGATCGTGAAATCTCTCCCCTGCTAGACCGCCGCTTAGAAGATCTCGATGCGGTAGAGTTGGCCATCCTACGGTTGGGCGCTTACGAGCTTTCCCGCCGCATGGAAGTACCTTATCGTGTCGTCATTAACGAAGGCGTTGAGCTGGCTAAGTCATTTGGCGCCACCGATGGCCATAAATACGTGAACGGCATTCTCGACAAGCTGGCTATTCGCTTGCGCAGTGCCGAGGTCAGCGCTCGTCGTCTCTGAACGCGAGCGGTATGACAATGCGTTTAAGGGGCCTTTGTGCTTGCCGAATTTGATTTGATTCGACGCTACTTTATGTCGTCGCAGGAGGCGTCGGCTGCGTCAAGTGGCGTCACACTGGGATGTGGAGACGACGCCACGCTGCTGTTGCCACAAGCAGGCCAACAGTTGGTCGTGAGCGTTGATACCTCGGTGGTGGATGTACACTTTCCCCGCGAAGCATCAGCATTTGCGGTGGGTCACCGTGCCTTGGCCGTTGCGCTGAGCGATCTGGCCGCCATGGGGGCGACTTCGCGTTGGTGTTTGATGGCGTTAACCCTTGATCAGCGCCAGTTTGCCAATGATGAAGCCACCCATGCTTGGCTTACAGACTATGCGCGAGGCTTTCATACGCTTTGTCAGCAGCACGCCACCACGCTGGTGGGGGGCGATGTCACTTCCGGTGCGCTTTCCATAGGCGTTACTGTGATGGGTGAACTCCCGGTGGGCGAAGCCTTGACCCGTAGCGGTGCCCAGGCGGGAGATCTGATCGCTGTCACCGGTGCACTAGGTGGTGGGGCAGGCGGGCTGGCGCTTTGGCAGCAGGGCGAGCGCGATCTGGCGCATCCATTGTTAAGTCGCTACCTATTGCCACAACCGCGCTTAGCGGCGGGCCTGGCGTTGCGCGACTTAGCCACCGCTGCACTGGATATCTCCGATGGGCTACTGGCCGACTTGGCGCATATTCGCGACGCTTCGCAGGTCGGAGCCGTCATCGCGCTAGACGCCTTACCACTGGCGGACGAACTGGAAAGCTCCCTAGGTCGGGAAGCTGCACTAAAGGCGGCACTTTCCGGCGGGGATGATTACGAACTGCTTGTTACCCTCGGCGCTGACGACGTCGCAGAGGCGCAACAACGTTTAGCGCCATTGGGTCTCTCGCTGACCGTCATCGGCCACTGCAGTGAAGCGTTAGGCGTTACTGCCTCTGGCCAGAGTGAACTGAGTCGTTATGTCAGCGGCTATGCCGGTTGGCAGCATTTTAGTGGGGAAGCGCCATGAATCATGCACCGAAAAGTGTCTGGCGTCGCCCAACACATTTTTTTGCCTTCGGCTTGGGTAGCGGTGCTGTCCCTTGGGCGCCGGGTACCTTTGGCACGCTAGCGGCCATTCCGTTCTACTGGATGATGGCGGAACTGCCCCTGGGGTGGTACCTGAGTATTTGTTTTGTTGCCTTTATTGTCGGCGTTTGGCTATGTGATAAAACGTCCCACGATTTAGGGGTACACGATCACTCGGGTATCGTGTGGGACGAGTTTGTGGGTTACTGGCTAACCATGGCGGCGGTGCCTTTTTCGTGGGAGGCTGCGCTATGGGGATTTGTGGTATTTCGCATCTTCGATGTCTTTAAGCCCTGGCCGATTCGCTGGGCTGACCGCCGCGTGGCGGGCGGCTTTGGTATTATGATCGATGACGTGATGGCAGGCGCCTACGCCTGGAGTACTATGCACCTGTGGTTCTGGCTACACTAAACTTGGTAAGTGGTAAGTGGTAAGTGGTAAGTGGTAAGTGGTAAGTGGTAAGTGGTAAGTGGTAAGTGGTAAGTGGTAAGTGGTAAGTGGTAAGTGGTAAGTGGTAAGTGGTAAGTGGTAAGTGGTAAATAGAGATCAGGAGCGGTTGATAACTTTTTTCGAGTGCATTGGCTGCAAGGCGTTGGCTTCAAGGAGGTAGCATGCGCAAGGAACGTCTGATTGTCCCCACGCTGGCGATTATAGCCGTAGTGTGGATGGCAGCGCAGCTACTCTCCAGTGTGCTGTTTGAGCGCAGTCTACGCCAAGCGCTCGAAGATCTGGAGGCGCGGGGCGAGTGGCGCGTCAATCGTACTGAGAGTCATCAAGGGTGGTTAAGCTCCCAAGGCAGGGTGATACTGTCACCGCTTTTGGGTCGACCCTGGCGCCTTGAGCTCACGTATAGCGCGCGGCACGGTATTTTAAGCACGGATGTCGAAGGCACCGTACTACCACGTCTCGATACCGTTCTGCAGCAAGCCGTGGGTGAGGTCACCGCCCCCTCTGTGCCGCGTTGGCAGGGGCGCTATCACACCCTTAGCGGTCATAGCGAATTGCGCCTTGCCCTTGCCCCCTTTGTGATTCAACAAAATGGCCGCGATTTAGCCGTCCGCGGTGGTCGGCTGCGCTTGGAAGGCGTGTTTGGCGATTGGCGACTACGCGCGTTATTTGATCAACTTACCCTGACCGACGGTATGGCCCAGCTTGCGATAGGCCCCACGGTGCTCGAAAGCCGCTATACTTATATTGATGATGCTTACCACTTTGCTCAACGCGATCACCTGCATATTGAAACGCTGACGCTCAGCTACCCCTCCTACGATATCCAGTTTTCACCTCTCGATCTAAACAGCCATATGGTGCTGGATGAGAGCGAACTCCGTATCAAAGGCGAGCTTGAAGTGGGCGATGTGATGGTGCCTTCTCAAGCGCCTGATATGCCGCTGCTCAATGGCCGCATAGAGATGGAGCTTTCGCGTTTGAATGCCGATGCGGTTCGCCACTTGATTCGCCGTTTGCGCCAGGAAGCCGCCTGGGGAGACGCTAGTCTACCTATGGCCGAAGGGTTGCTGGCCCGGTTGGAGCCGGATCTGCGCAAAGTGCTTAGCGACTCGCCACGTTTAGATGTCATGACCATCGCCATCGACAGTCCGCTGTTGGGTATTCGCCTGGATGCGGATGGCGCGCTGTTTTTTGATGCCCGCCAGTTGGATGAGCTGAGTGTGGTTAACCTCGACAAAAAGAAAGAGCAGGCGAAATGGCTGGAGCGCATTGATGGCGACTTTACCTGGCACGATGCGCCTACCGTCGCCGCATTATGGTTAGGCCTGCCCCTGGGTACTCGGGAGCTGCAGTTTGATGTGGTGCGTGGCGTTTGGCGTATCAATGGGCGCCCGATGCCCGAGCTTTGGCCTCAATAATTTTAAAAGAAAAGTTTACCTACGGTCGCAGGGAGCGCCGCTAAACTGACTGTTCTACTCGCGAAGGGTTGAAGTTTTGGCCCACTGCCCGCATTCCATGGACAACACTAGGCGGTTCTCACCGCCGGTATCGGTTCATTGGAGGACGCATGAGCGACCAGGATTACGAACACGACGCTGAACATCTTGATTGGCAACTTGATGATGAGCAATCATCCACTACTGATGACACCCCCGGTAGTGAAGAGAGTAGTGAAGACAGTGGTGCAAACCACTCTAACGAACAGACTGCAAAAAGCTCTCAAGAGCCCGATAGTAAGCAGGGAGGAAGTGAGTACCGCTCAGACGGCGAGCGGGTAAACTCTCTGGTGCCCGCTAGCGAAATGCTGCCCGAACGCATTTACCTCCTGCCTATTCATAACCGGCCGTTCTTCCCCGCCCAGGTACAGCCGCTGGTGATTAATCGTGAGCGCTGGGAAGAGACCATGCGCCGTGTGGGTAACACGCCGCACCACACATTGGGTGTTGCCTTTGTGGGCGAGCAGGGTGTCACCTCCCTGGATCATGAAGGTTTCCCGGAGATCGGTACTGCGGTCAAAGTGCACAAACTTAAGGGCGAAGACGATCAGATTCAGTTTATCGCTCAAGGGCTTCAGCGCTTTAAAATTACCCGCTGGCTCTCCAAAGAGCCGCCTTACCTCGTCGAGGTGACCTACCCTAAAGAGCCGGTTGATGCGGAGAACGAAGAGACCCGCGCCTACGCCATGGCGATCATCAACGGCATTAAAGAGCTGCTGCCGATTAACCCGCTGTACGGTGAAGAACTCAAGCACTACCTCAACCGCTTTAGTCCTCATCAGCCGGGGCCGTTGACCGATTTTGCCGCCGCTATTACCTCCGCCAAAGGCCCCGAACTTCAGGATGTGCTGGCAACACTTTCGGTAGAAGAGCGGATGCAGAAAGTGCTGCCGCTGCTGCGGAAAGAGATCGATGTTGCGTTGCTACAGGGCGAGATCAGCGAGCAGGTAAACGCGCAAATGCAGGATCGCCAGCGCGAGTTCTTCCTGCGCGAGCAGCTCAAGGTCATCCAGCGTGAATTGGGTATCTCCAAAGGTGATCGAGAAAACGATGTAGATACCTTTAGAGCGCGTTTGGAGTCACTGGTAGTGCCCGAGCGTGTTCAATCGCGTATTGACGATGAGCTTAATAAGCTCAGCGTGTTGGAAACCGGTTCGCCGGAGTATGGCACCACGCGTAACTACCTGGATTGGTTAACCTCGCTGCCCTGGGGAGTGACCAGCCAGGATCAGTTGGATCTACCCCATGCCCGCCAGGTGCTGGATCGCGACCACGACGGTTTGAAAGACGTTAAAGAGCGTATTATCGAATTTCTGGCCGAGGGTACTTTCAAAGGCGACGTAGGCGGCTCGATTGTATTGTTGGTAGGCCCTCCTGGCGTAGGCAAAACCTCCATCGGACGTTCGATCGCCGAAGCCTTAGGGCGCCAGTTTTACCGTTTCTCAGTCGGTGGTATGCGCGATGAAGCGGAAATTAAAGGTCATCGGCGTACCTATGTGGGCGCTATGCCCGGCAAACTGGTGCAAGCCTTTAAAGAGGTCGAGGTCGAAAACCCCGTTATCATGCTGGATGAAATCGATAAGCTCGGGCAGTCCTTTCAGGGCGATCCAGCATCGGCGCTGCTGGAAGTACTTGATCCCGAACAGAACGTCGATTTCCTTGATCACTATCTTGATGTGCGCATGGACCTCTCCAAGGTACTGTTTATCTGCACTGCCAACACGCTTGATTCGATTCCAGGGCCGCTGCTTGACCGTATGGAGCAGATCCGCCTCTCCGGTTATATCGCTGAAGAGAAGCTGGCGATTGCCAAGCACCACCTGTGGCCGAAGCTGCTCAAGCGCGACAACCTGACGAAAAAGAGGATCAGCCTCTCCGATGCGGCTTTAAAGCAGGTCATTGAAGGCTACGCCCGGGAAGCCGGAGTGCGACAGCTGGAGAAGCAACTGCACCGCATTGTGCGTAAATCGGCCGTTAAACTGCTCGAAGAGGAGTCTGAAACGGTCAAGATATCAGTTAAAAACCTGGAGGAGTTCTTAGGTGCGCCGATTTTCCGTAAGGAGAAAGTGCTTACCGGCGAAGGGGTAGTGACCGGCCTGGCGTGGACTTCCATGGGGGGGGCAACATTGCCCATCGAAGCAGGCAAAGTACACTCACTGGATCGTGGTTTTAAACTGACCGGTAAGTTAGGCGAAGTGATGCAGGAGTCCGCCAATATCGCTTACAGCTATACCCTGGGCCACCTGCAGGAGTATGGTGCCGATACCGACTTCTTTGACTCGGCGTTTGTACACTTGCACGTACCCGAGGGCGCCACGCCGAAAGATGGCCCTTCGGCGGGTGTCACCATGACCACGGCGCTGCTCTCGCTGGCCAAGCACCATGCGATCGATAGGCCTTTGGCGATGACCGGCGAACTAACGTTAACCGGCCAAGTGCTCCCCGTTGGCGGTATTCGTGAGAAAGTCATTGCCGCGCGACGCAGCGATATTTTTGAATTGATTTTGCCCGACGCCAACAAGCGCGATTACGAAGAGTTGCCGGACTACCTGAAAGAGGGCATGACGGTGCACTTTGCCAAGCGCTACCGTGATGTGGCAGATGTCGTGTTTGGCCGAAAATAGAGCGTTGATTTTATTTGCAGCAATGGCTATTTAACCTTTTAAAGCGTCTTACGAGAGTAAGGCGCTTTTTTTACATTTGTTCACTGGTTTGCCGAGATGATCTATAGCGATAATGACCTCTGCTTTTATAAAAATTAAGAATATCTAATTCTTGGAGAACTAATGCGCAATAACCAGCCCGTGACGCAGCGTGAGTATGTTCTGAGTGAGGAAGCGGTGCTTATTTCCCGCTCGGATTTAAAGGGCAATGTGACCTACGCCAACCCTACTTTTGTTGAGGTCAGTGGCTATAGCCGTGAAGAACTCATTGGCTCTCCCCATAACCTCCTTCGTCACCCTGATATGCCTGAAGCTGCTTACAAGGATTTCTGGAAAACCATCCAAGCGGGGACAACCTGGCAAGGCGTGGTTAAAAATCGGCGTAAAAATGGCGATCACTACTGGGTGAATGCCACCGTGGCGCCGCTGCGGGACGGTGAGCGCATCGTCGGCTACACTTCCGTGCGCCGCAAAGCGTCAGAAAAAGCCATTAACCAGGCAGAAAAAATCTATGCCGAGATTCGCGAAAAAGGTAAATCCCGCCACTACGCACTAGCCCATGGCACGCTGCGGCGTAAAGGCTTGACCGGAATGCTGTCGCGCTTTCAGTTCACTAGCCTGAAAGCCAAGCTCACCAGTATGGTGGTGGCGTCGCTGCTGCTACTCTGTCTTTCGGGTGGGTTGGGAGTCTCTGCGCTGTTACTCTCCGGCGAGCGGCTGGAAACCATTAATCGCTCAGGGTTGAGCGATGTCGCCTCGCTGCAGAATATCGAACGCTATATTGGTCAAACGGTTGGCACGCTGGAACCTGCGGTACGAAGCCCTCGTCGGGCTGACCTGGAGGCCGTCAACGCAGACATTGGCCAGTATACCGATGCCATGCAGACGCTGTGGGCGGGCTACTATGCGGATGCGACGGTCACTGATGAGACCGCCCAGGCTTTTGATAGTGCTCTGAATACCTGGATTGATGCGGTGCAAACCGCCCTTGTGGCGATTGAAGAGGGTAATGGGTTCGCGGCCTTTGAGGCCTTGAATGACGTGGTGGTGCCGACCACAGAGTCGCTGCGCGAGATGAACAGCACCTTGGTTGAGCAGGTGCGTGCCGATGCCGAATTGCTGGTGACCGAGGCACAAAGCGGGCGTCAGCAAATGCTGATAGCGCAGCTGGTGCTACTGGCGGTAGGCTTTTTAGTCATGATCGGCTTGAGTGTAATGATTCTGAAATCCGTGTTTCGCAGCTTGTCGGGCGCGCGGTATATCACTTTCCAAATTGCCGCGGGTAACTTGGCCGCCCGTGAACGTCGTCAAACTAACGACGAGTTGGGCGAGCTGCTCTACTCCCTGGACACCATGCGTTTTAGCCTCTCCAGCATCGTGGGCGATGTAGAGAATCGTGTCTCAGTGGTTACTCCGGCGATTCAGCAGATAGCCGCTGAAAATGAGGAACTCTCTTCGCGCACTGAGCAGCAGGCGTCGTCGCTTCAGCAGACCGCTTCGAGTATGGAGGAGATGACCTCGACGGTTCAGCAGAACACCGATAATGCCCGCCAGGCGACTGATCTGGCAGTGCAGAACGCTGCCAGCACCAAGGAAACCGGTCAGCAAATGCAAAAGCTGGTGGAGCGCATGCAGCGTATCGCCCAGAGTGCTGAAAAGATGACCGAGATGATCAGCGTGATCGACGGCATTGCCTTTCAAACTAATATTTTGGCACTCAACGCCTCGGTTGAGGCTGCGCGTGCTGGTGAACATGGACGCGGCTTTGCGGTAGTCGCCAGCGAAGTGCGCAATCTAGCTGGTCGCAGCGCAGATGCCGCCCAGGAAATTCGCAAGATGATTGATAGCACTACTCAGGAAGTCAGCGGTGGTCGTAGTGCGGTAGAGCAGGCGGAGCGGGCGATTGAGGAAGTCTCTCAGCAGGTGAGTCGAGTCAGTGAGCTGATGGAGTCGATCAGCACTGCGTCCAGCGAGCAGAGTAGTGGGATCGGTCAAATTAACTCGGCGATTGCCGAAATGGATCTTGTGACCCAGCAGAACGCTTCAAAAGTTCAGTCGATTGCGGCGTCAGCGGACAATCTCTCCCTCGAAGCCTTTGAACTCGCTAACGTGGTCGATGCATTCCGTTTGGAAGGCGCTCAAGACGAGAACATCAAAGAGGCGCGGGCGAAGTTACAGCGCGCCAACCAGGCACTCAGTAAAGCAACTCAGCAATTGACAGCCCCATCAGAGCAGCGTGCTAAGACACCCGCAACACAGCCTCGTGCTGACCAGTGGGAAGCGTTTTAGCCCGGTAGACGACACTGTTAGGTGCTTGATTTCCCTTTATTCGGTTTTATGACATGCCACCCTTCGCGGTGGCATATTTCATGCATTACCTCTAATTGAAAAGGCTTAGCGTTAGGAGCCTGTCTGGCTTGGCCGATCGTCGCGAGAAGCATAGATTCGCAGTAGATCAGTGTTAAGTCGGACAGGCTCCTAGGGAACCGCTAATCCTAAAGATGGCACAAGCCTTCAATAAAAAAGTAGGGGGTCTCAATGCATAATGCCGCACAAGCAGCATCCACTATTTATGAATTAGCCGATGACGAAGTGTTGATCTCACGCTCGGATCTGCAGGGCAGAATCACCTACGCCAACCAAACCTTTGTAGAGGTGAGCGGCTATACGCTGGACGAGATCATGGGCGAACCTCACAGCCTGTTTCGCCACCCCAGCATGCCTAAAGCGGTTTTTAAGAACCTATGGGAAACGATTGAGGCCGGTAAAACCTGGCAGGGGCTGATCAAGAATCGCCGCCAAACGGGAGAAGCGTATTGGATGCATACCACCATCGCGCCGCTGCTCGATGGTAATCGCGTGGTGGGCTATACCTCTATCCGACGTAAAGCAGCGGATAGAGCCATTGCCCGGGCAGAGCGGGTATACGCTGCAATGCAACAGGGCAAAACGCGTGGTTTCAAGCTGCATTATGGTGCAATACGCCACACCGGCCTGCGTGGATGGGTAAAGCGTTTTAGTTTCAGCAGCATGCAGGCCAAACTAATGGGTATGGTGCTGGCTTCGGTGGCTTTACTAGTCATCGCAGGGGCGGCGGGGGTGTATGGCTTAACCAGTTCCGCTGAACGCTTACGCACTCTCAATCAAACGGGCCTTGAAGGCATTACCGACCTTCAGCAGATAGGTCAGCGGGTTAGCCAAGCAATTCAGGCGTTAGAACCGGCGGTGCGCAACCCGAGGCGAGCGGATCTTGATGCTCTTGAAAGCCAGTTAACCACCATGAGTGCCGACATTGAGCAGTCGTGGCAAGGCTATACTGCAGAGCGCGAAACCGGCGGTGTGCAAGAGGGGCTAGCGGCACATCTCACCACTTTTATGGAAAGTGCCGATATCACCCTGACGGCTATCCGCGATGGTAACGGCTTTGCTGCTTTTGAAGCCTTTAATGACAACGTGCAGCCCACCTCTGAAAGTATTAGTGCCACTATCAATGTATTGGTTGAACAAGAACGCACGGCTGCGCATACGCTGATGGACAATGCCGAACAGCAGCAACAGGTATTATTGTACGGTCAGTTGGGCGTGCTGCTGCTGGGTATTGTGTTAATGGTGGGGCTGAGCATGGCGGTACTCAAATCGCTGATTAAATCACTCAACGAGGCCCGCCGGGTAACGTTCCAAATTGCCGCGGGTAACCTCGCCAACCGAGTGACTTTAAAGCGTAATGACGAGTTAGGCGAGTTGCTGAGTTCGCTGGAAACCATGCGCGCTAGCTTATCGGGGCTGATTACCGAGGTGGGCAACAAAGTCGATGTGGTGACACCTGCGTCCGAACATATCAAACAGCAGAATGAAGACCTGGCATCGCGCACTGAGCAGCAGGCCTCCTCGCTTCAGCAAACTGCCTCTAGCATGGATCAGATGACGGCGACCGTGCAGCAAAACAGCGGAAACGCCCGTCAGGCCAATCAACTGGCCATGCAAAATGCCACCACCAGCCGCGAAACCGGCGAGCGCATGCAGGCGCTAGTCGAACGCATGGAGCGTATCGCTGCCAGCGCCGATAAGATGACCGACATTATTAGCGTCATCGACGGCATCGCTTTTCAAACCAATATTCTGGCGCTGAATGCCTCAGTAGAAGCTGCTCGGGCTGGCGAGCAGGGGCGTGGTTTTGCAGTTGTGGCAAATGAGGTGCGTAGCTTGGCCGGGCGTAGCGCTGATGCGGCTGGCGACATTCGTCGTTTAATCGACTCCTCCTCCCAGGAGATTAGCGGCGGTGCCCAAGCGGTGAAGGAGGCCGAAGCCGCTATCGATCAGGTAGTGACTCAGGTAATGAGAGTCAGCGATATCATGGAAGAGATCAGCACCTCCTCCGATGAGCAGAGCAACGGTATCGCGCAAATCAATACCGCGGTCGCGGAGATGGATCACGTTACCCAGCAGAACGCCTCCAAGGTACAGTCGATTTCCAGCGCTGCTCAAGACCTCACCCGCGAAGCGCTGAGCCTGGCCAACGTTATCGCCGCCTTTCGCTTAGAGGGTGCTGCCGAAGAGAGCAGCGAGACTGCCCGCAAGCGCTTGCTTAAACAAGCAGGGCTTGGCTCCACGCCCCCATTAGCGTCATCTCCCACATTAGCCTCGCCCCAAAACTCCCCGACTCAGCGTACTGCCCAAGCCCAGCCAGCCGAAGAGGCGTGGGCGACCTTCTGATGAATCGGCGCCATGGAGGGCGCTTTACTTCCTATCGGGTCTCGTGATTTAGCCTCTACATCCAGCCTCCACATCTAGTCTCTGCGCATTGCTCATGCCACAATCAAAAGCTACTGATATTTTTTAGAATTAGTCTAGCCTGCAGCCTTGCGTGCTGTGGGCTAATAAAAAATAGAGCCTAGCTATTTATTAGAGAGTAGAGGACACCATGCCAGAGTATCGCTCACGTACCACCACCGCTGGCCGCAATATGGCCGGTGCCCGCGCGCTGTGGCGCGCCACCGGTATGCAGGATGGCGACTTTCAAAAACCGATTATCGCGGTAGCCAACTCCTTTACCCAGTTTGTGCCGGGCCATGTGCATTTAAAGGATATGGGCCAACTGGTGGCGCGGGAGATTGAGAAAGCCGGGGGCGTCGCCAAAGAGTTCAACACCATTGCGGTGGACGATGGTATCGCCATGGGCCACGACGGCATGCTCTACTCGCTGCCCAGCCGCGACCTGATCGCTGACAGCGTTGAGTATATGTGCAACGCCCACTGCGCCGATGCGCTGGTATGTATTTCCAACTGCGACAAAATCACCCCAGGAATGCTGATGGCCGCTCTACGCCTCAATATTCCGGTTATCTTTGTTTCCGGCGGCCCCATGGAAGCGGGTAAAACCAAGCTTCTCAACCACGGGCTGGATCTCGTCGATGCCATGGTGATGGCCGCCGACGACAGCGTGGATGATGACACCCTGGCGGAAGTAGAGCGCAGCGCCTGCCCCACCTGCGGCAGTTGTTCGGGCATGTTTACCGCCAACTCCATGAACTGCTTAACCGAAGCGCTGGGTCTGGCCTTGCCCGGCAACGGTACCGTCTTGGCGACTCACTCGGATCGTCGTCGCCTGTTTGAAACCGCTGGCCATCGCATTGTCGAGCTGGCCAAGCGCTATTACGAAGGCGAAGAAGCCCACCTGCTGCCGCGTGCCATTGCCTCCAAGGCGGCGTTCAAAAACGCCATGACCCTGGATATCGCCATGGGCGGCTCTACCAACACTATTCTTCACTTCCTGGCGGCGGCCCAGGAAGCCGAGGTGGACTTCACCATGGCCGATATCGACCGCCTCTCCCGTGAAGTGCCCCAACTCTGTAAAGTGGCGCCCAATACCCAGAAGTACCATATCGAAGACGTCCACCGTGCAGGTGGCATTATGGCCATCCTGGGGGAACTGGATCGTGCCGGAGTGCTGGATACCTCGGTGCCCACCGTGTATGGCGACAGCCTGAAAGCGGCGCTGGAAGAGTGGGATATCATGCGCTCGCCAAGCGCGGAAGTGGTTGAGTTCTTTAAAGCCGGGCCGGGTGGCGTCCCTACCCAAGTGGCATTTTCCCAAAGTGCCCGCTGGCCGAGTTTGGATGGTGACCGTGCCACCGGCTGTATTCGAGACCTTGAGCATGCCTTCTCTCAGCAGGGCGGCTTAGCCGTGCTCTATGGCAATATCGCGCTGGATGGCTGCGTGGTCAAAACCGCCGGGGTCGATGACTCGATCCTGGTCTTTGAAGGCCCCGCCCATGTGGTGGAGTCTCAGGATCAGGCAGTCGCCGATGTGTTGGCGGATAAGGTCAAAGAGGGTGATGTCGTCGTGATTCGCTACGAAGGCCCGAAAGGCGGCCCCGGCATGCAGGAAATGCTCTACCCGACCTCCTACCTCAAATCCAAAGGATTGGGTAAAGCTTGCGCGCTGCTGACTGACGGGCGCTTCTCTGGCGGCACTTCAGGACTCTCTATTGGCCATGTTTCCCCTGAAGCAGCGGCGGGCGGCGCGATTGGATTGATCGAGCAGGGCGACCTGATCCGCATCGATATTCCCAGTCGGGCGATTAACGTCAAACTGACCGATGCCGAGCTGGCGGCCCGCCGCGAGGCAATGGACGCCAAGGGTGCCGCTGCCTGGAAGCCTGCCGAGCAGCGTCCCCGCAAGATCACTCCGGCACTTAAAGCCTATGCGCTGTTGGCGACCTCCGCTGACAAAGGGGCTGTTCGGGATCTAAGCAAACTCGACTGATATACGCAGCTGAAACATGCAGCTGAAACATGCAATAAGCCCGAGTAAGGAATCAAATGAAGGCGATTATAAACGTTGGATTAGTCGGCTACGGTTTCGCTAGCCAAACCTTCCACGCACCGCTGATCCAGGCCACGGAAGGCCTGGATTTGGTCGCGGTCTCTTCAAGCGATGCCGCCAAGGTGCAGGCGTCACTGCCGGATGTTGAGGTAGAGGCTCAGGCATTAGCACTTTGCCAGCGCAGTGATATTGATCTGATCGTTATTCCCACTCCTAACGATACCCACTTTTCCCTCGCCAAAGCCGCTCTCTCGGCGGGCAAGCACGTAGTGGTCGATAAGCCGTTCACGGTGACCCTGTCAGAAGCAAAGCTGCTCAAAAAATTGGCGGATGATAAAGAGCGTCTATTGTCGGTGTTTCACAACCGTCGTTGGGACAACGATTTCTTGACCGTTAAGGCCCTGCTTGAGGCGGGGACGCTAGGACGTCTGGTCAATTTCGAATCCCATTTCGATCGTTTCCGTCCGGAGGTTCGCGATCGCTGGCGCGAGAAGGCCACCCCCGGTGGCGGCATCTGGTTTGATCTGGGGCCGCATTTGCTAGATCAAGCCTGCGAGCTGTTTGGCATGCCCCAGGCTATTCTGCTAGAACTCGGCGTGCTGCGAGATGGCGCCCAGGCTGACGATGACTTCCTCGCGCTGCTCGACTACGAAAGCTTTCGCGTTACCTTAGCGGCGGGCACGTTGGTGGCCGAACCGACACCGCGCTTCCGGATTAATGGTACCCAAGGCAGCTTCATAAAATACGGCTTAGACCCTCAGGAGGATCGCTTAAAAGCAGGCGAAGTGCCGACACCCCAGTGGGGCGAAGATACTCAACATGGCACCCTGACACTGCGCGAAGGGGAGGGGGATAACGCACCGCTAACGCGTCGTGAACTTGCGACCCTGCCGGGGGACTACCTTGCCTATTACCAAGGCATTGCCGCAGCTATCCGCGATAAAGCACCGCTACCGGTAAGCGTCGACGACGCCCTGCGCTCAATGACCTTGCTGGAAGCAGGCCTAGACAGCCACCGTCAACGGCGCTGGATCGCATTGAAAAATCATCTTTAGAGAGAGGGGCGGGGGATTAGTCGCTTTTGCGTGTGAGGAGCCTTCTTATTATGTCATTGCGAGGAGCGTAGCGACGCGGCAATCTCAACCAGCGGCGGCAGTATAACCCCGAGATTGCTTCGCTTCGCTCGCAATGACAAAAATGAGGTAGCTTCGCTCACGATGACATCGACCCACCTTGAGCGAAGCTACTTCCTACTTAGATACTTCAAAGCAAATCCGTCGCACTATTGCGTTTCTCTTCCCGCAACCTATCCCGGGCGATATAGAGCGCGGCGATAGCGCGGGCTTCGTGAAAATCCTCGCGCAGTAGTAGGGCGGGTAGCTCCTCGATGGCGTGGGTTTCCACAATCAATGGCTCTGGCTCATCCCCTGGCAGGCGCTTGGGGTACAGGTCGGTGGCGAGGAGTACCTGCATACGGTGGCGCATATAGTTGGGTGCCAGCGAAAGCTCGACCAGCGGTTCAATGCGGTGAGCGCCAACGCCACACTCCTCCATCAACTCGCGGTTAGCCGCGGTAATGATATCTTCGCCAGGGTCGACTAATCCCTTTGGCAGGGTGAGAACATAATCTTCAAATCCAGCGGCGTATTCACGTATCAGCAGCACGTGGTCTGGGTCGGGCATCGCCACCATCATCACTGCGCCGCGGTCAGCGCCGGTCAAGCGCTCAAATTGGCGCTCTTCTCCGTTAGAAAAACGCAAATCAAGCGACTCAATCTGGAATAAACGGCTCTGGGCCACGCTCTTGCGAGCCAAAATTTGCGGCTTTTGCTGGTAGCCCGAACGCTTAGCACTGGCACCTTCAGGGTGATTGAAGGTGTCGCGAGTTGGGGGGGGCGTAGACATAAAAGTGGGCCTCCATGGCTGGTAAAAGGCGGTTAAGCTACAATAGCACGCTTACTCCTAACGTGACTGGAGCGGCAATGATTGATTGGCGCGAGATAGACACCGTCCTCTTGGATATGGACGGCACGCTGCTGGATTTACACTTCGACAGCCACTTTTGGCTCGAGCACCTGCCGCGGCGCTACCGCGAACTGCACCAACTGGATGAAGCCTCCCAGGAGGCGCTGCGCGCGCGTATTATCGGCGAGCAGGGCACCTTAAACTGGTACAGCCTGGCGTACTGGAGCCGCGAGCTGGGCGTGGATATCGTCGCTCTGAAGCGCGAAGTCCAGCACTTGATAGGCCTGCGTAGCGATGCTCTGGATTTCCTCAAATGGCTCAAACAGGCCCACCCGAGGGTCGTGCTCGCCACTAACGCGGATCGTGCGAGTCTTGCCCTGAAGCTGCCGCTCACCGGTTTGGAAAGTTACCTGGACGCGATCGTCTCTTCCGAGGACGTAGGAGCCGCCAAAGAGGAGCAGGCGTTTTGGTTTGCACTACAAGACATCGAAGCCTTTGATCCCACGCGTACGCTGTTTATCGACGACAACGCCCGTGTACTCGAGAGCGCTCGTGAGTTTGGCATTAAGCATTTACTGGGCATTAAACAGCCCGACAGCCAGCGGCCTGAAAAAGAGCTGCAAGAATTTATTGCCCTCGATCGCTTTGCCCACCTGCTACCCGAACAGCTTCCTGAACAGGTGTCAGCAACCCAAGGAGTGCCTAAATGAGTGACAGCGTACGCTTGGATAAATGGCTGTGGGCCGCCCGCTTTTTTAAGACCCGCGCACTGGCTAAAAAAGCTATCGAGGGCGGGAAAGTGAATTACGACGGCGGTCGCGCTAAAACCAGCAAGCAGGTGGAAGTCGGTGCGCTTATTCGCGTGCCTCAAGGCTGGGAGATATTGGAGGTAGAGGTCTTATCGCTTTCGGATCAACGCCGCGAGGCACCAGAAGCGCGCACGCTCTATGCGGAAACCGAAGAGAGCGTGCAGCGTCGTACTAAAGAGGCCGAAGCAAGACGCCTCACTAACGAAGCGATGCAGCATCCGCTCAAGCGCCCCGACAAAAAGCAGCGCCGCGATATCCAGCGCTTCCAGCGCCATCAGGGCGAGTAGATCCTCGCTGTTAAACGCTAGCCGTCCTTAAATACTTGCTGCACTTAAATACTTAGGTTGCCAAATTATGTCCGATCAAATTCAACGTTTTATGTTCGATCACACCAATGTCCGCGGCGAGATCGTCACCCTGGCGGCCGCCTACCACGAAGTGCTGGATCGTCATGCCTACCCTCCGGCGGTGAATGAGCTGCTGGGCGAGCTATTAGCCGCCGTGGCGTTGCTTACCGATACCGTGAAGTTGGATGGCACGTTGAGTATCGAGGTACGTGGACGCGGCGTTCTGTCACTGTTAATGGCCGAGTCCAACCCCGGTGGTGAACTGCGCGCGATTGCCCGCATAGCAGAAGACGCCGCACTGCCCAGCGAGCACGCCAGCTTCCGCGAACTGGTGGGAGAAGGCCAGATCGTGATTACCCTTGATCCCCGTGAGGGCCACCGCTATCAAGGTATTGTGGCGTTGGATCAAGAGACCCTGGGCGGCTGCCTGGAAGCCTATTTCAGCCAATCTGAGCAGTTGCCAACCCGCCTCTGGCTGGCCGCCGATGAGAAGCGTGCGGGCGGGTTACTGCTGCAGCGGCTACCAGAAGAGTCACAAAACCAGGATGTCGATGCCTGGGATCGCAGCGTACAGCTAGCCGATACGATCAAAACGGAAGAACTGCTCGGCCTTGAGCAGCGCGAGGTGCTGCATCGTCTCTATCACGAAGAGACCGTGCGTGTTTTTGAACCCAAAGCACTGCGCTTTGGCTGCACCTGCTCCCGTGAGCGTATGAGCTACGCGTTGCACTCTCTGGGTAAAGAGGAACTGCGGGATATTTTGCACGAGCAGGGGGCTATTGATACCCAATGCCACTTTTGCCACACGAAATATCACTACACAGCAGCGGATATTGAAACTTTGTTGGACGACCCTGACGCGCCACCGCCCACGATTCACTAAGTGTGTAGTCGAAAGCGTATATCAGGGTGTTTACCAGCAGTGCTAGGAGCGCCAATGGATTCAATGAATTTGGTATTTCGTGCAAACGGATGTTTGAATTTTTACTGCGCTGCAACACAAAATGTAGTGCCTTTGTAGTAGTTTAACTACAAGATATTTGATCTGCGCCCCCGTTTCCTGGGGGCTTTCTTTTTGCCATAATGCGCCGAACTTCAGCGCGCCCAGCCGGTTTCACAGTGGTTGGGATGAACATCAAGGCGTCGGTGACGCCCGGTAAACCGAGAGAAGCCCAGGAATCGAAATGACCACGACTCAAGCCGCTCCCCAATCCCACGTTAATCTCAGCAGCGCCGAACTAGTCGAGCGCGCAGTGGCACGTGGCGAAGGCCGCCTCTCAGCCAACGGCGCCTTGGTAGTCAAGACCGGCCTGCGTACCGGTCGCTCACCGAAAGACCGCTATATCGTTGATGAGCCCTCCACTAGCAGCCAAATCGATTGGGGCAACGTTAACCAGCCCTTCGACGCCGGCAAGTTCAACGCCCTGTGGGAGCGAGTCAATGACCACCTGGTCAGCCAAGAGCATTTTGTCTCTGAGCTGCACGTGGGCAGTGATTCCACTCACTATCTGCCGGTGCGCGTCACCACCGAAACTGCTTGGCAAAACCTGTTTGGCCGCACCATGTTTGTACGCCCTCAGGCCTACAACCAAGCAGTTAAAGACGAGTGGACGATTCTTAACGCCCCAGGCTTTGAGTGTGACCCTACTCGCGATGGCACCAACTCTGACGGCTGCGTGATCATCAACTTCGCCGAGAAAAAAGTGCTTATCGCGGGTATGCGCTACGCCGGTGAAATGAAGAAAGCCATGTTCTCGGTGCAGAACTTCCTGCTGCCAGCTGCCGACGTACTGCCCATGCACTGCTCGGCGAACGTGGGTGAAGATGGCGAAACCTGTCTCTTCTTCGGTCTGTCTGGCACCGGTAAAACCACGCTCTCGGCGGATCAGGCGCGCTTCTTGATCGGCGATGACGAACACGCTTGGGGGGATGGGGTCGTCTTCAATATGGAAGGTGGCTGCTACGCCAAGTGTATCGATCTTTCCGAGAAGAACGAGCCGGTCATCTGGAACGCCATCAAGTTTGGCACCGTACTGGAAAACGTGGTGCTGGACGACCGTCGTGAGCCTGATTACGCCGACGATAGCCTGACCCAAAACTCCCGTGCCGCGTACCCGTTAGAGCACGTTGAGAAGCGCGTAGCGGAAAACCTGGCTGGCGAGCCGAATGCCATCGTGTTCCTGACCTGCGATATGTCCGGCGTGCTGCCCCCAGTGTCGATTCTTTCCAAAGAAGCCGCGGCGTATCACTTTCTGTCTGGCTACACCGCTAAAGTGGGTTCCACTGAAATGGGCTCCTCTGAAGGCTTGGCCGCCACATTCTCTACCTGCTTTGGCGCACCGTTCTTCCCGCGTCCTGCCCGTGAGTACGCTGATCTACTGATCAAGCGTGTCGAGAAAAAAGACGCCCAGGTATATCTGGTTAATACCGGCTGGACTGGCGGCGCTTACGGCGAAGGTGGCGCACGCTTCTCCATTCCGACCACGCGTGCCATCATCAGCGCGATTCAGTCTGGAGTGCTGCGCGACATCGAGACCAAGCACATCGATGGGCTCAATCTGCAAGTGCCGCTTGCCGTGCCGGGCGTTGATTCCAGCCTGCTCGACCCGCGTGAAACCTGGCAAGACCGTGACGCCTACGACCGCCACCTCAAAGACCTGGCGACCAAATTCGTCGATAACTTCAAGAAATTTGAAGGCGTCAATGAGGCCATTATCCAGGCAGGCCCCCAACTGACCTGAGCATCAGTTGATGACTTGGACGTCAGTTGACCAGCGTGTCAGGCCGCTAGAAAAAGTAGCAGAAAAAAGTAGCGTGCCGGTGTAAGTAAGTCGCACCCAATAGCGACTAAACTACACAGAAATGATCGACCTCAGAATGGGACAGCGCCACGGCACTGTCCCATTTTTATTGGCTCTTTTGCTGGCCGATTATTTTCCTTGCCAATTTCTGGGGAGTGATTCTCATGAAAAGACGTCAATTTTTAGGCCTGGTCGGACTAACCGGCGCGGTCGGGGTGATACCTGGACTGTCATTTGGCTTTCCACGGCTTGACCTGGAGGCTGCACCAGGCCTGGAGCCACTGGAGCTTAGTGAAGCCGAATGGCGTGAACGACTCTCCGATGAAGCCTTTGATGTACTCCGAAAGGCAGGCACTGAGCCCGCCTTTTCAAGCCCGTTGGACAAGGAGTGGGGGGATGGTGAATACCGCTGCGCTGGCTGCGATCTGTTACTCTTCACCAGTGAAATGAAATATGATTCCGGTACCGGTTGGCCAAGCTTTTTCGAACACGTGGAAGGGCATATGCTGACCGAGCTGGACTTCAAGCTGGTTTGGCCCCGTACCGAATACCACTGCGCCCGCTGCGGTGGTCATCAGGGCCACGTCTTCGAAGATGGCCCCGAACCCACCGGCCTGCGCTGGTGCAACAATGGCGTTGCCTTGCGCTTCGTGCCTGCTGAATCGAGCTAGGCTGCCGAGCGGGGGGAGGATAGAACAATCATTAGGAGTGTTGCGTGAAAGGTTGGCTCCAACAACGATGGACTCGAAAGAAACTCGCCAGCATCCATAACCTGCATGATGTTGAGCGGCTGGCCCGAAAAGTGTTGCCCAGGCCAATTTTTGGCTATATCGACCATGTGGCCGAGGATGGGCGAACCCAGCGAGCCAACCTCACCGCTTTTGATGATTACCGCTTTTTGCCCAAGGCGTTTGTCAACGTCTCGCAGATTGATCTGCACACCGAGCTTTATGGCAAACGCTACACTGTTCCGTTCGGTATCGCCCCCATGGGCATTAGTGCGCTGTCAACTTACCAGGGCGACTTAGTGCTGGCGCGGGCAGCAGCAAAGCGCAACCTGCCCATGGTTATGAGTGGTTCATCGCTTGTGCCCATGGAGGAGGTGGCTAAGGTGGAGGGAGCCGACTGGTTTCAGGCCTACCTGCCCGGTACCCCAGAAGGTATTGAGGCTCTGCTCGAGCGGATCAAGCGAGCCGGCTTCAAGAAGCTGGTGGTAACGCTTGATTACCCGGTGCCGCCCAACCCCGACAATTTCCGCCGTTCGGGGTTTTCATCCCCTCTCGAGCCAACCCTTCGCCTAGCATTTGATGGTCTGATACGGCCTAGTTGGCTATGCAATACCTTCCTGCGCACCTTGTGGAAGCACGGCATGCCGCATTTTGAAAACAACTATGCCGAGCGGGGCGCTCCCGTTATCTCCCGCCAAGCAGCGCGGGACTTTTCGGGGCGACGCCATTTTGACTGGGGTTATCTCGATCTTGTACGGCGCCTGTGGCCCGACACCTTGATCGTCAAAGGGATATTAAACCCGGAAGACGCAGTACGTGCTCAGCAGGCAGGGGTTGATGGCATTATTCTTTCAAACCATGGCGCACGCCAGTTGGATTGCACCATTTCCCCGCTCCAGGTGCTGCCCGAGATCAAGCGTCGCGTTAGTGATATCCCCATTATGATCGATAGTGGCTTCCGGCGTGGCTCCGATGTGATCAAGGCGCTGGCATTGGGGGCTGATTTTGTCTTTGTGGGGCGCCCCTTCAACTACGCCGCCGCCTGCGCGGGGCAGGCCGGGGTAGAGCATGTCGCCGATCTTTTACAGCGTGAAATTGAGCGCAATATGGCTTTGCTAGGGCTGACCAGTCTCTCACAGCTAGACCGCTCCTGCCTCTACCTATCAACAGTGTGATTACGTGCCTCGGCCATGTGCATAACGTGCACATCCCCTTGGAATCCCCACATCCATGTGCATGCGAGATTTAGTAGCGCGTGGTAAGCCTAAGGCGCACCCGCGGAAGCAGCGCGAAGCGGTGCCGGAGTTTGGCTGAAGTGCCACTGGGCGTCGTGCCGACGCCTCCCGCGGGTGCCTACGAACGCTCGCTGAACTCGCTTTCTCGTTACCACGCGCTACGGGATGTGCATCTGTCTCATCAAAGCCTAAACCCTTCAACAATATGCTCGGCCAGGCTATCGATAATCGGTGATTGAGTGGCGGAGGTGTGCTGCAAAACGATGGACGCTTCCGGCAGTTCGGGAAACCCTTCTTTTTTACCCAATATCTGCATGTCGGCGGTGACTAAACTGCGCATCCAGGCAGACACTGCCAAGCCCGCCCCCACAACCGCCTGTAACGTCGCCAAACTCGGGCTGCTGTAAGCGACTCGATAGGCCCGACCTGCGCGATCCAGTGCATTGCAGGCATGACGCCGACAAAAGCAGGGAGCCTCAAACATGGCAAGGGGTACTGGTGTCTGTAAATGTGTGCAATGGCTCTCAGCTGAGACCCACACGGTAGCCTCACGCCTTAAAATGGTGCTAACTTCGTCGCCTATCTCCCGCGTCATAATAATCAGGTCTAGGCTCCCTTGTGGCTGCTGAGAGAGTACCGACGAGGGGGCGCAGTGCACATCCACATCTACCAGCGGCCAGGCTTGGGAGAAGGTTTTCAGAATGCCGGGCAGAAAACGCATCACATAGTCATCCGGCACCCCCAGTCGCACACGGCCCACCATATCCGGCTGGCGCAGCAGCGTCAGCGCTTCTCCCTGCAATGAAAGAATTTTGCGTGCATAACCCAGCAGCGTATGCCCTTCGCTGGTTAACAGCAGCTGGCGATTCTGGCGCACAAACAGTGGGCGCTGAATAACATCCTCTTCCAGCCGCTTGATTTGCATGCTGACGGCTGATTGAGTGCGGTTTACCGTCTGAGCGGCGCGGGTGAAGCCGCCCTGGTCGACAATGGCCACAAAGGTGCGCAGCAGCTCATGATCGATGGTGGGTAGTGTGGCCATGGTTATCAATCTTTTTGATGTTGAACATAAGGAGTATTCGTTGGATTGATTTTAGGCGCTGTTCAATACTTCCTTCAACACTTATTCACCACGCCGCTGCTGGCGGCGAAGGGAGGTTGAAATGGAGCGCTCGCTACACTGCTTGCAGAACCAACAGTGCCAATCTGCTGAGAAGCAACCCAGCATCACCTGGCGGGAAAGAATTTATCGCTGGTACCAATTGCGTCGCGAGCGGGATTCCTTGCGCCATTTGAGCGATGACATGCTGAAAGATATTGGCATCAGCCGCGATGACGTACAGCGCGAGTCACGCCGCCCGTTCTGGGATGACCACGGGTGGCGACGCTGAAGCCGCAAGTCATGCCAGCCGTGGCGCGTTTGTGATACCTTGTTGGCACTAAAAAATGCTGCATGAGTTAGTTGCAATTTATGGATGTCAATCAGCGTATTATTTCCCGCCTGGCCACTGAGCTTGGTGTGCGTCCCGAGCAAGTGTCCGCCACGGTGGAGCTGTTGGATGGCGGCGCCACCGTGCCCTTCATTGCCCGTTACCGTAAAGAAGTCACCGGCGCGCTGGACGATATCCAGCTACGCCAGTTGGATGAACGGCTTCGCTATCTGCGTGAGTTGGAAGAGCGCCGCGCCGCGGTACTTGTCGCCATTGATGAGCAGGGCAAGCTCGATGCTACGCTGAAAGCCAGCATCGACGCTGCCGAGACCAAGCAACGCTTGGAAGATTTATACCTGCCGTTTAAGAAAAAACGCCGCACCAAAGCGCAAATCGCTCGCGAAGCAGGGCTTGAGCCGCTGGCGGATGCGCTGCTTGCCGATCCAACGCTTAATCCGGAAAGCGAAGCGGAAAACTATCTGCGCCCAGCAGAAGGCGATATTCCTGCCATCGAAGATGCCAAGGCCGCTCTGGATGGCGCCAAGCAGATCTTGATGGAGCGCTTCGCCGAGGATCCCGAGCTCATCGGCCAACTGCGCGAACGGCTGTGGCAAGAGGGCCAGCTCAGCGCCCGTGTGCTGGAGGGTAAGCAGCAGGAGGGCGCCAAGTTCTCCGACTATTTCGAGCACGATGAGAAACTCGCCAAAGCGCCATCACACCGCGCTTTGGCAATGTTCCGGGCGCGTAACGAAGGCGTGTTGAGCCTGTCGATTCGACTGCCCGGCGAAGACGAGGCCCCCATTCACCCCGCCCAGTTGGCGATTGCCAAGCAGTTTGGCATCAGCGACCAGGGCCGCCCGGCGGATAAGTGGTTAGCCGAAGTGGTGCGCTGGACCTGGCGGGTGAAGCTCTATACAGCACTGGAGACCGAGCTGCTGGGCCGCCTGCGCGAACAGGCTGAGCTTACCGCCATTGAAGTGTTTGCGGCCAACCTAAAAGACCTGCTGCTGGCTGCGCCGGCGGGGCAAAAAGTGACGCTGGCTATCGACCCCGGCCAGCGCACCGGCTGTAAGGTCGCGGTGATCGATGCCACTGGGCAATTTGTCGATCACACCACTATCTATCCCCATGCGCCGCAAAACCAGTGGAATGAAGCCTTGAGCGTGCTGGCTAAGCTGGTGAAACAGCACGGCGTCGAGCTGATTGCGGTGGGCAATGGCACCGCCAGCCGTGAAACTGACAAGCTCGCGGGCGAGCTGCTAAAAGCGCTGGCACCAGCGCATCGGTTAAGCAAAGTGATGGTCTCTGAAGCGGGCGCCTCGGTCTACTCCGCCTCTGAATACGCTTCGCGGGAAATGCCCGATCTCGATGTCACCGTGCGCGGTGCCGTCTCTATTGGTCGCCGCCTGCAGGATCCGCTGGCCGAACTGGTTAAAATTGAGCCCAAGTCGATTGGCGTAGGCCAATACCAGCACGATGTCTCCCAGGTGCAGCTGTCGCGCAGTCTGGAAGTCGTCATTGAGGACTGTGTTAACGCCGTGGGCGTCGACCTCAATACCGCTTCCAGCGCACTGCTTTCACGGGTAGCCGGTCTGAGCGCTGCGCTGGCCGAAAATATCGTTGCTCAGCGTAATGTCAAAGGCGCCTTCAAAAACCGTAAAGAGCTGTTAGAAGTGAGCCGCCTCGGTGCCAAAACCTTCGAGCAGTGCGCGGGTTTCCTGCGTATCCACAATGCCGATAACCCCTTGGATGCCAGCGCCGTTCACCCGGAAGCCTACTCACTGGTGGAACGTATCGCCAAGCAGAGCGGGCGTGAAGTACGCGGCTTGATTGGCGACAGCGCCGCGTTGAAAGCCTTAAAGCCCGCCGATTTTGCCGATGAGCGTTTCGGCGTGCCCACCGTCAGCGATATTCTCAAAGAACTGGATAAACCTGGTCGCGACCCTCGTCCTGAGTTTAAAGCGGCCGAATTCCGCGAAGGTGTCGAAACCCTTAATGACCTCAAGCTTTCCATGGTGCTCGAAGGCACAGTCACCAATGTGACCCACTTCGGCGCTTTTGTGGATATCGGTGTCCATCAGGACGGCCTGGTACATATCTCGGCGCTATCTGATCGCTTTATCGATGACCCCCGCAGCGTGGTGAAAGCAGGTGATATTGTCACCGTTAAAGTGATGAGCATTGATATCCCCCGCAAACGGGTAGGTCTATCGATGCGTTTGGATGACCAGCCTGAGGCTGAAAACGGTGCTAACAGCGGTGCCAATAAGAACAGTGGCTCGCCTAAAGAGCAATACAGTGGTGCTCGTAAACCGGCTCGAAACCAGCGTAACAACGCTAATAAAGCGGAAGCGCCAGAGCCCATGGGTGCGCTTGGAGCTGCGCTATTGAAAGCGCGTGGCGGCAAATAGTCGCGTGTCCTGGAAGCGAAGGTGTCTTGAAAAAACGATCGTTGCCGCCATATCCTGTTTTCTGTTTTTGAATCAGCGATGATGGCGATGCCACCTGACTACACCAAGGCCCGCTCAAGGCGGGCTTTACTGACAAGGAGTGTTCACCTTGCCTGAACCACTCACTGTGCCATCCGCGCTGACCGCGCAAGTCGAGCGCCTGATACCCAGTGCGCGCCTTGGTCGGTTGGGCCGCCTGCGTCGTGGGCTTGAAAAAGAGGGACTGCGGGTCGATGCTACTGGCCACATTGCGCAAACGCCGCACCCGCACGCGCTGGGGTCGAAATTAACCCACCCGCATATCACCACCGACTACTCAGAGTCGCTGTTAGAGTACATCACGCCGGTTTACTCTCAGCCGGGTGAAGCGCTGTGCTTTCTATCTGACCTGCATACTTTTACTTATCATCACCTGCAAAACGAATGGATCTGGCCCGGCAGTATGCCCTCTAGGCTATCCGGCAACGACAGCGTGCCGATTGCCGATTATGGCAGCTCCAACGTGGGCACCATGAAGCATGTTTACCGCAAAGGGTTGGACATGCGTTACGGCCGCATCATGCAGGCGATTGCAGGCGTTCATTACAACGTATCGCTGCCTGATGATATGTGGCACGCCCTACGCGAGTTGGAAAAAGCCACCAATATCCCCTTCAACGACTATCGTTCCACCCGCTATTTCGGCATGATCCGTCACTTCCGCCGCCATAGCTGGTTGTTGCTCTATCTGTTTGGCGCTTCACCGGCCATCGATAAAAGTTTTTTGCCTGAAGGTAAGGTACCCGAAAAACTGCAGTCGCTTAGCGACGACACCTACTTTGCCCCATACGCGACGACTCTGCGGATGTCCGATCTGGGGTATCAAAACAAAGTACAGTCGCAGCTTAAAATCTGTTTTAACTCGCTCTCTAACTACGTTAATACCCTGCGGCACGCCATCTCTTCGCCGTGGCCCGACTATGAAAAAATGGGTGTTAACGTGGATGGTGAGTGGCGTCAGTTGAACGCTAATATTCTCCAGATCGAAAACGAGTACTACAGCGACATTCGGCCCAAGCGGGTTGCCAAACACAACGAAACGCCCAGCCAAGCCCTCGAAGCCCGCGGCGTGGAGTATATCGAAGTACGCTGTTTGGATTTAAACCCCTTCGACCCCCTGGGCGTTACTGAAGACCAGATGCGCTTTGTGGACACCTTTTTGATGTGGTGCCTACTCAGCGACAGCCCGTGGATCTCCGACGAAGAGTGTGACCGCTTGGACGACAACCGCCGCTGGGTGGTGGAGCGCGGCCGTGACCCTGAACTCATGCTAATCAACCATGGTGAAACCACCTCGGTGCGTGAGTGGGGCGAACAAATTTTCGCCGAGATGGGCGAAGTTGCCCGCCTGCTGGATGCGGTCGAGGAGGGGAGCCCGCATGCTGATGCGCTGGCAAGCCTTGCACCACGTCTTGCAGACCCTTCGCTAACGCCTTCTGCCCAGGTGCTGGAACGGTTAAAAGCGCACGGCGGATCGTTAAGCGATTTGATGCTTAGCCTGGCCAAAGAGCAGGCCGAGCAGTTAAAAGCCGCGCCGATGCAGCGCAGTCGTGAAGCGCTGCTTGCTCAGCTGATTGAGACCTCGCACCAGCAGCAGCACGATATTGAAGCCGCTGATAAAGAGACCTTCGAAGAGTTCTTGCAGGCCTATTTCACTAAAGCTCGTGAGTCCCGCGCCATGTCGGCGCTGCCATCTGAGGTTAGACAATGATTCTGCACTCCTTTCGCTCGGCCGCCCTGGCTGGTTTAGCCTTCTGCGTTTTAATGATGGCGGTAGCCCTGGGGCTTGAGCACATCGGCGGATATGAACCTTGCCCGCTGTGTATCTTTCAGCGCGTCGCGGTGATCGCCGCGGGTATCGTATTCGCAATAGCTGCTATCCATAGTCCCGCCGGGCGTGTGGGCAAAGTGATTTACGGGCTGCTGTCGCTGGCTGCTGTTGGAACAGGTGCCTTTATCGCCGGGCGTCACGTTTGGCTGCAGGGCTTGCCTGCCGATGAAGTCCCTTCCTGCGGTCCTGGGCTTGGCTACATGATAGATATCCTGCCATTGCAGGACGTGGTGGCCATGGTGTTAACCGGTTCTGGCGAGTGCGCCAATATCGATTTCTCGTTGCTCGGCCTATCACTGCCCGCCTGGACGCTAATCGGATTTGCCATTCTGGCAATCGCACCGCTGCGTATGCTGTTGATGAAAAGTCGGGGTTAGTAGGGCGTCAGCGATAAGGAGACGTACATGCTTTATCAACATTTTGCGACTCAAGAAGAGATCGATCGCGCCTACGACCCGATGATGGGTCGTGACCCGGCGGTGTTGGTAAAGGATTGGCGTGAGCGCAGTGAAGCATCAAGAGTTAACCACTGCACAACGCTCGATCTGCCTTATGGCCCAACGCTTGCGGAACGCATGGATATCTTTCATGCCGATGCACCTGATACCGATAGCCCAAAAGCGCCGGTGCATGTGTTTTTCCACGGCGGCTACTGGCGATCGCTGAGTCATCGTGAATTTAGCTTTATCGTTGACGACTTGGTGAAAGCCGGTATCACCGTCGCGGTGGTCAACTACGCTCTCTGCCCGCAGGTACGCTTTAGCGAGCTGGTGCGGCAGAGCCAAGCAGCGGTGGCCTACGTTTATCGCCATGCCGCTGAATTGGGCGTTGATCCGGAGCAGCTGAGTATTTCGGGGCACTCGGCAGGTGGGCATCTATGCGCGATGCTGATGTCGACGGACTGGGAGGGCACTTTTGGCTTACCCAACCAACTGATTCGCGGCGCGCTCTGCATCAGCGGTTTATACGACCTGCAACCCTTTCCCTGGTCGTGGCTGCAGCCCAAGCTTCAGCTAAGCGGGCGCGACGTGCAGGAGTTCAGCCCCATATGGCTGCCATGCCGAGTACCTGCGCCTATAAAGCTGGTAGCAGGGGGCCTGGAGTCAGAAGAGTTCGAGCGCCAGATGAGCAGCTATGCTGAGCACTTGAGCCAGCAAGGCCAAATAGTGACTCAGCAGCTACTTCCCAACGTAGACCACTTCTCGATTCTTGAGAACTATCTTAACGATGGCTGCTTCGTTGAGTGGATTAAAGGGTTTCACGCTAGCGTTAAGATATGATTAAAAACTAACGAAGCTTCTCAATACAGGATCGAAATCAGCCTGAAGCGGGGGTCTTTCGCCATGGATGGCGAAAGTAGCGCCCAGGGATGGGTTCACAGCGCCCCCGCGGAAGGTTGTTTCGATCCGGTGCACCTCTTTGTACTCTACTAGAGGCACTTTTGATTATCTTTAATGAGCTGGAATCACCGCCGTCGCTTCGATTTCTACCTTGGCCTGATCCTCAACCAGCCCCGCCACCTGAACCATCGTCATCGCCGGAAAATGTTTACCCAGCACCTCACGGTAGGCGGTGCCCACCTCCTTAAGCCGCGCCAGATACTCCTGCTTGTCCGTCACATACCAGGTCAACCGCACGATATGCTCCGGGCCTGCGTTCGCCTCTTTTAAGATCGCTACGATATTCTGCAGCGCCTGATTCACTTGAACGACAAAGTCATCGCTTTCAAATACCTGGTCGGCATTCCAACCAATCTGCCCACCTACAAACACACTCTGGCCTGAAGCCAGCACGCCGTTAGCGTAGCCCACCGCTGCTTTCCAATGCGAAGGGTGAAGAAGCTGATGAAAGTTGGCGTCACTCATTATGGCTATCCTTATAGGTTTTCGACGGTAAAGTGCTGGCGCATAGCCTCTGTCCAGGGCATTGGCTGACCGCTATTTAGATCCACATATACAAGGGTTGAACGACTGGTTAGACGTTTCTGATCACCGCAGTAAGCGATAATCTGAAGGGTAAGGCTGCTACGCCCAACGGCTTGAACCGCTAATTCAAAGGTGAGTCGTTCGCCTAACCGGCTCGGCGCATGAAACTGGGTGTCGATAGCGGCGGTGGGAACCCCGGTGCCGCTCTCCACATGCAGTTGGTTAAAGTCACGCTGAACGACCTCCTCAAACCAATCCTCCACCACGGAGTTAATCATCTCGAAATAGCGGGGGTAAAAAACGATACCCGCCGGATCACAGTGCTGGAAACGAACTTTTCGCTGGGTAGTAAACGCCACTGTTTTCTCCTCCCTACACGCCCAGATAACGGTCACGCACAGTGCTGTCCAGCGCTGCGGGTTTGCCATCCCACACGGTGCAGCCTTTTTCCAGGATGGTGCAGCGGTCAGCAATGGGTAGAATTTCGCTTAATGACTTATCCACCAGCAGCGTGGCTTGACCTTGCTCCTTGAGCAGCCGAATCGCCCGCCAGATCTCCTGACGAATCACCGGCGCCAATCCTTCAGTGGCTTCATCTAGCACCAGCAAACGCGGATTGGTCATCAGCGCCCGGCCAATAGCCAGCATCTGCTGCTCACCGCCGGAGAGGGTCTTGGCCATTTGCGCGCGGCGCTCCTCCAAGCGCGGAAACAGCGTTTCTACTTTCTCCAGTGTCCACTCGCCCGGGCGGGCGGTCACCAATAGGTTTTCGCGCACCGACAAATTAGGGAAACAGCGGCGCCCCTCCGGCACCAAGCCAAGCCCCGCTTTAGCGATACGAAAAGCGGGTAAGCGGCGTATGTTCTGGGATTCAAACTCAATCGTGCCACGGCTGGCCGGAGTCAGACCGAATATCGAGCGAATGGTGGTGGTTTTACCCATACCGTTGCGCCCCATTAGGGCGACCATCTCACCGGCGTTAACGTCAAGGCTAACGCCAAATAACGCCTGAGAGGGCCCATAAAACGTTTCAATATCAGCAACCTTAAGCATCAGAATCCCCCAGGTAGGCTTCACGGACGCGGGGATCCTGCCTAATAGTGTGGCTATCCCCATGGGCGATAACGCTCCCGGATACCAACACAGAGATACGATCAGCCAGACGAAATACCGCCTCCATATCGTGCTCGATCAGCAGGATAGGCACTTCCAGCTTAAGCGCCTCCAGCAGCTCGGTCAGCTTTGCCGATCCTTCTGGACCCAAGCCTGCCATGGGTTCGTCCAGCAGCAGTGCGCGAGGTTTGAGCGCCAGAGCGCAAGCCACCTCAACCTGGCGGCGTTCCCCGTGGGAAAGTTCGAATACCGGCGTCCAGGCGCGGTGACTAAGCTGCATACGCGCCAGTGCTTCATAGGCTGGTTCAAGCAGTTGCCGATCGCGAGCAACGGGCTTCCAGAACCGAAAACTGTGACTCTGCAGCGCTTGAACTCCCATCATCACATTGCGCATCACCGATAGCGGCTCCGCCAGCGAGGAGACCTGAAAGCTACGCCCCAGGCCCAGGCGCGCCCGCTGAGCGATACTCATGCTCGTGATCTCACAGCCTGCTAAGTAAACACTCCCTTCATCAGGGCGTATATTCCCCGCGATTTGGCCAATCAGGGTCGATTTCCCCGCGCCGTTGGGGCCAATCAAGGCGTGAATCTCCCCGGGTCTAAGATCCAACGAAACATCGCTGGTCGCCTGTAGTGCGCCAAAGCGCTTATGCAGGTTTTGTAGTGAAAGAACCACATCACTCATTGCGTTCCCTCCCGGCCAGCCAACCCATCACACCATGTTTGGCAAATAGCACCACCCCAAGCAGTACTAACCCGAGGAAAAGCTGCCAATATTGGGTGACTCCCCCCAGAAAGGTTTCCATCATCACAAACAGCACCGCACCGGCTAACGGGCCGTAAAGACGCCCCACGCCGCCTAAAATGACGATGACCATCAGTTCGCCGGAGAAGTGCCAACTCAGCATTGTCGGGCTAACAAAGCCATTTAGATCCGCATAGAGCGCACCAGCAAGCCCGGTAATCGCGGCAGAAATCACAAACGCCACCAAGCGAATGGGGTAGGGGCTGATCCCGGCAGTGGCAAGGCGTACATCGTTAAGCCGTGCCATGGTCAAGGCCGCACCAAAGCGCGATTTCATCATTCGTGAGGTAATTGCCATCGCTAACACAAGCCCGGTGAAGCAGATCAGGAAATAGGTGAGTGCATCGCTGCTATCGAGCATGTTGTTATTGAACAGGGGCAGGGTGTTGCGAATATAAATAGGCAGACCATCTTCGCCGCCATAGGTCGGCCAGGAGTTGGCAAAGTAGTAAATCATCTGCGCAAAGGCGAGGGTGATCATAATGAAATAGACCCCCGTGGTACGCAGTGAGATAGCGCCGATGACCAGCGCTAGCAGCCCGCACAGCAACATAGCGGCGAGCCATATCACCAGTAAATTGTCGCTGCCCGGCACGCTGAAAGGCCACGTCATAAATGGGGTCATATCAAAAGCGTGATAAGCACTGATGCCTGCCACATAGCCACCTAAGCCGAAATAGGCCGCGTGGCCAAAGCTCACCATGCCCCCATAGCCAATGGCCAGGTTAAGGCCAACGGCCGCCATGGCAATAATGGTGATACGCGAGGCCAGATTGACATAATAAATATGGCCCAAGAAATAGGCTGCTACAGGCAGTAACAGCAGTAGCCCGAGCAGGGCCATCTGAACCAGCCCTTTGCGGTCAAAAGGTCTATCCGCTTCGGGCGCTAGCGCAGCGTTCTTGGACAAGGAAGTGGTATTAGTCATGGGCAGAGAACAGTCCCTTAGGCTTGAACGCGAGAATGACGGCCATGAGGATATAGATCAGCATCGCGGCCAACGCCGAACCGACGCCGGTCGCCTCAGACGGCGGCATAAACGCTTGAAAGAAGATGGGCAGATAGACCCGACCCAAGGTGTCGACAATACCCACCAGCAGGGCACCGAGTAGCGCGCCTTTAATTGAGCCGATACCGCCAATGACGATTACGACAAACGCTAAAATCAGCACCGGCTCGCCCATACCCACCTGTACAGATTGCAATGCGCCTACTAAAGCGCCGGCTAAACCCGCTAACGCCGCCCCTAAGGCAAACACCAAGGTATAGAGTTTTGAAATATTGACCCCCAGCGCACCAATCATTTCGCGATCGCTTTCACCTGCCCGAATGCGCATACCGAGTCGAGTTCGCGAGATAAGCAAGTAAAGGGCAATCGAAATAGCGATACCCACCCCAATCAGCATCAGCCGATAGATGGGGTAGCGGGTATCACCTGGCAGGGTGACAAAACCCGTCAGCCAAGAAGGAGGACTCAACCATAACGGTGAAGAGCCAAAGATCCAGCGTGTGCCCTCCGAAAAAATCAGTATTAGCGCAAAGGTTGCCAATACCTGATCAAGATGAGGACGGTGGTAAAGTCGGCGTATCACCAACAGTTCTACCAGTGCACCTACCAGGGCGGCCGCAGTCATCCCAGCAGCCAGTCCAATCAGAAAAGAGCCCGTTGAGGCAGTCACCGCTGCCGTAGCGTAGGCGCCCACCATATAAAAAGAGCCGTGGGCAAGATTGATCAGCCCCATCACCCCAAACACCAAGGTGAGGCCGCTGGCCATCAAAAACAGCATCGTGCCGAGCTGCACGCCGTTCAGTAATTGCTCTATCAGCAGAGTAACGGACACGTTAGTTAACCTTAACGAAGGTGAAGAGAAATGGCTGGGTGGCTACACCCAGCCGAGGCGAGCTTACATCTGGCACTGCTCGTAATAGACGTCTTGGATATCTTCGATGGCGACACCGATCAGGCGATTGGTGGGCTCGCCATCGTCACCCTCCACCACTTCGCGCACGTAAATATCCTGGATTGGGTGCTGGTTCGGGCCGAAGCGGAACTCACCGCGTACGCTGTCAAAGTCAGCGGCACGAAGTGCCTCGCGGAAGGCGTCTTTGTCATCGGGGTTGGCAGTTTCAAGCGCGCTAAGAATCAGGTTGGCGGTGTCGTAACCTTGTGCCGCGTACAACGTTGGCGTGCGGTCATAGGCTTCTCGGAAGCCCTCAACAAAGCGATCGTTGGCCTCGTTTTCCAGGTCATATGCCCATAGCGAGGTGTTGCGTGCGCCAATCGCCGCACTGCCTACCGCTTTGATTAAGATTTCATCAAACGAGAAGGCGGCGCCAAAGATCGGCATATCGACGCCGGAGCTTTCCCACTGCTTCATAAACGAGATGCCCATACCGCCGGGTAAGAAGAAGAACAAGCTGTCGGCATCGCTATCGCGAATCTGGGCAATTTCAGCCGCGTAGTCGGTCTGGCCCATTTGGGTGTAAAGTTCGCCGACGACCTCGCCTTCATAAAGATGTTTAAAGCCCGCTAGCGCATCGGTGCCAGCAGGGTAGTTGGGCGCCATGATGATCGGGCGCTCATACCCCTCTTCGCGCATGTACGCGCCCATGGCGCCGTGCAGGTTGTCGTTCTGATACGCCACGTTGAAGTAGTTCTCGTGGCACATGCGCCCTGCCAAATCGGAGGGCCCGGCATTAGGTGACAGGTAAAAGGTGCCCTGGCGTACCACCGAAGGAACGACCGCCATTGCCAAGTTTGACCAGATAATGCCGGTAAGAATATCGACCTCATCACGCTGCATAAACTCATTGGCCAGCGTACGCGCCAGGTCGGGGCGTCTCGCATCATCCTGAATCAGCACTTCCACGTCGTCGCGGCCCGACTGCTCAAGCGCCAGCATGAAGCCATCGCGAACGTCCACGCCCAGGTGCGAACCGCCGCCTGAGAGGGTGGTGATCATGCCGATCTTGACGTCATCGGCGTGAGCAGTGGTTACCAGGCTGGAGGAGAGCAGTAAGCCAAGGCCAAAGCGGGATATCATTTTCATGGATCATTCCTCATTTTTTAATCGTTTATTACTTAGAGGGTCATGCGTTGGTGTTGGTGCTATTGATGTTAGTGCTATTCACATTGATGCCAGGAGAGCCAGCACTCGGGTAATGTTCCTGGCTCAGCCGAAAGCGCTGAACCTTACCCGTGGATGTTTTAGGTAGTGCCTCGATAAATCGTATGGAGCGAGGGTACTTATACGGCGCGATGGTCTGCTTCACGAAGTCCTGCAACATTTGCTGACATTCTTCATCTTGCTGAAAACCATCGTTTAGAACAACAAAAGCCTCGACAATTTGGCCGCGCTCTTGGCTTGGCGCTCCGATCACCGCGCACTCTTTAACGGCGGGGTGGGCCAGCAGCGCTGCTTCCACCTCGGGGCCTGCGATGTTATAGCCCGCCGAGACAATCATGTCGTCGTTGCGAGCGGCGAAGTGGAAGTAACCCTCCTCGTCCTGGTAAAACGCATCACCGGTGATATTCCAGCCCGCCTTTACATACTTTTGCTGGCGCTTGTCGGCCAGGTAGCGGCAGCCAGTAGGGCCACGCACAGCCAGTTTGCCGACCGTGCCGCGAGGGACATCATTCATCTCGTCATCAACGATTCGTGCCTCGTAACCGGTCACCGGTTTACCGGTACAACTGGGGCGATGGTCATCCAGATGATTGGAGATAAAGATATGCAGCATTTCAGTTGCGCCGATGCCGTCGAGAATCGGTGTGCCGGTTTGCTTGATCCAGTCATGATAAATCGGTGCGGGCAGGGTTTCGCCAGCGGAAACCGCCACGCGCAGGCTGCTCAAATCCTCATGGCGAGTAGGTGCTGAGAGCATCGCCCGGTAGGCGGTCGGCGCAGTGAAGACCACCGTGGCCTGATACTCGCGGATAATGTCCATCATATTGGGCGGGGAGGCGTGTTCGAGTAGTACGGCGGTGGCGCCGAAGCGCAGCGGGAAAATGGCCAGCCCGCCCAGGCCAAAGGTAAATGCCAGCGGCGGCGAACCGACGAACACGTCCTCCGGCGTTACCTGCAAGACTTCCTTGGCGTAGCCGTCGGCAATGACCAGCAGGTCGCGGTGAAAGTGCATAGTGGCTTTGGGTGAGCCGGTAGTGCCAGAGGTAAACCCCAGCAGCGCCACATCGTCGGCGGCGGTATTCACCGCTTCAAAGGTGGCGGGTTTGCCCAGCGCTAAACGGTCAAGCTCTGCGTCATGGTTAGCCGTGCCATCAAAGCCAACGACACGTTTGAGTACCGGGCTGTGTTGTTGGCACTCAACCAGTTCATCGAGCAGACGGGTGTCGCACAGGGCGAGGCTGATTTCTGCTTTATCGATTACCTGGCATAGCTCTTTGGTGCGCAGCATTGGCATGGTGTTGACCACCACGGCGCCCGCCTTGGTGGCGGCCAGCCAGCAGGCCACCATGGCCGGGTTGTTGGCAGAGCGGATCAATAACCGTTGACCGGGAACCACGCCCAGGTCTTCGACCAGCACGTGGGCAAGGCGGTTGGTCCACTCGGTGAGCTCTTGATAGGTGCGGCGGCGGCCGTTGCCCGCTAAGGCAATTCGTTCACCGTGACCCTGGTCGAGCAGCCGATCGCAGAGCTCAACGCCCGCGTTAAGTCGTTGGGGATAATTGTAGCCCGCGAGCAGGAACTCAGGCTGGCAATCAGTGGGTGGCAGGTTATCCCGCGCAAAAGTATCAGCATGAGCCGACTGGATGTACATGACCAACCTCCGTATTTGGTGTCGTTGTTTATTCCTGCCCACGGCTCAAAGGAAGCGCGGGCAGGGATACGGTGTCTGGCGTGGTGTTTTATTGTTGTTGGAAACTGCTGTACAGCTTTTTGCTGTTTACTCCTCCGCGAGCATGCTGCGGGCGATGACTACTTTTTGTACATCTGAAGCGCCTTCATAAATTCGCAGCGCGCGGATTTCCCGGTAGAGACTTTCGATAATATGGCCTTTGCGAACGCCATCGCCGCCGTGAAGCTGTACTGCCTGGTCAATCACCTGCTGAGCCTGGTCGGTGGCAAATAGCTTGGCCATTGCCGCTTCACGGGTCACCCGCTCAGCGCCTTGATCTTTCGTCCAGGCAGCGCGGTAAACCAGCAGGGCGGCGGCATCCACGTTTAGCGCCATATTGGCCAAGTGACCCTGCACCATTTGTAGATCAGCAAGAGTGGCGCCAAACAGCTCCCGGGAGCGGCTGCGAGAGAGCGACTCTTCCAGTGCCCGGCGGGCGAAGCCCAGGGCCGCCGCTCCAACAGTGGAGCGGAAAACGTCCAGCACCGACATGGCGATCCGAAAGCCTTGCCCGGGTTTGCCGATCAGCGCGCTGGCAGGCAGCACCATATCGTTGAAGCCCAGCCGTGCCAGGGGGTGAGGCGCCACCGACTCCAGGCGCTCACGAATCTCCAATCCAGGTGTGTCGGCAGGCACTAAAAAGGCTGAAAGCCCTTTGGCACCCGGGCCTTCACCAGTGCGGGCAAAGACTGTGTAGATATCGGCAATACCGCCGTTGGAGATCCAGGTCTTTTCGCCATTCAAACGGTAGCTATCGCCCTCGCGCTCAGCGGTGGTATCCAACTGGGCCACATCAGAGCCCGAGCGAGGCTCGCTCAGGGCAAACGCGGAAATTGCTTCACCACGCCGGGTTCTGTCCAGCCACTGCTTCTGTTCATCGCTGCCGTATAGGCTGATCGCACCGGTTCCCAGCCCCTGCATGGCAAACGAAAAATCGGCCAGGCCATCATGGCGGGCCAGGGTTTCACGGATCAGGCACAGGCTGCGCACATCGATATGCTCGCCCGCAGTGCCTTCCAGAAACCCAGCCTTGCCTAAATCGCGTACCAGTTGAATGCAGGTCGCATCCACATCGCTGTGGTCGCGGGGAAGTTCAGTGCGGCACCACGCTTCGAGCTGCTCGGAAAGTTCGCGGTGTCTGGCCTCGAAAAAGGGCCACGCTAGAAAGCTCTTGTCGCTCATCAGTCCCCCTTGAACTCAGGTTTTTGCTTGGCTACGAAGGCGTGGTAGGCACGCTCGAAATCGTTGGTCTGCATGCAGATCGCCTGGGCCTGGGCTTCCGATTCGATGGCCTGCTCCAGGCTCATCGACCACTCTTGGTTTAGCTGGGTTTTGGTAATGCTGTGGCCGAAGGTGGGGCCCTGAGCCAGGCGGGTGGCGTAAGCAATGGCGTCTTCTTCCAGGGAGTCTGGTTCGACCACTCGGTTGTAAAAGCCCCACTGCAGGCCTTCCGCGGCACTCATGCTACGGCCGCTGTAGAGCAGGTCGGCGGCTCGGCCTTGGCCGATAATGCGCGGCAGAATGGCGCAGGCGCCCATGTCACAGCCCGCCAGGCCCACGCGGGTAAACAGAAACGCCGTGCTGGCGCGTGGGGTGGCAAAACGAATATCCGAGGACATGGCAATAATCGCCCCCGCGCCAACGCAGATGCCGTCGACGGCGGCAATGATCGGTTTGCCGCAGTTCAGCATGGCCTTGACCAAGTCGCCGGTCATGCGGGTGAACTCGAGCAGTCCCTTCATATCCTTGCCCACCAGGGGGCCGATGATTTCATGTACGTCGCCGCCGGAGCAGAAGTTCTCGCCGTTGGAGGTAAACACCACGGCATGCACATCGGATGCATAGGCCAAGTCACGAAAGGTATCGCGCAGTTCGGCGTAGCTCTCGAATGTCAGCGGGTTCTTGCGCTCTGGGCGATTCAACCGGATAACGGCGACATCACCACTCATTTCCCAAATAAAGTGCTCGGGGGCCAGGTCAGCCATGCTTTTCATATTGTTGTTCTCGCCTGTCAGTGATTAATCGGAGTCGCCGTCGTTAAGATAAGGAGGCATCGTTAGGAGCAGTCGGTAAACGATGCAGCAACTCGCCTATGTGGTGGGCGTCCTCTTCAGTCACACCCTCAAATAGCGCATTGATCCAGCGTTCATGCTCAACGGCCATGGCCCTGAAGCTTTCGCGGCCAGCGCTGGTCAGGCAGACCCGCGTGGCGCGCCGGTCGCCCTCAATAGCAATACGTTCCACGGCGCCATCCTCCACCAAGCGGTCAATAATGCCGGTGACGTTGCCGTTGGAAACCCGCAGCCGCTTGGAGAGCTCGTTCATTTTCAGGCCCTCCTCAGCGGCATATAGCGCGGCCATCACATCAAAACGCGGCAGTGTAGAGTCGTGCTCGGTTCGCAGCCGTTCGCGCAGCTCGGACTCCACCTGACGGGTAACCCGCAGCATGCGCAGCCATAAGCGCAGGCGCTCCTTGCTTAAGCTTTCTGCCGTCATACTTCACCCCCTGAGATGGAAATCGCCTGGCCGTTGATTGCGCCACTGTTAGGCCCGCATAGCCATAGAGCCGTCGCGGTGACCTCTGCAGGAGTGACTAATCGCCCTGTAGGGTTGGTAGATTGAAAATGCGCGGTGGCCTGTTCGGCGGATTGGCCTGTTTTGGTCACAATATTCTCCACGCTGGCGGCCAGTAACGGCGTGTCGGTAAAACCTGGGCAGAGCGCATTAACGGTCATATCGCGAGTGGCGGTTTCAGTAGCCAGAGAACGCACCAACCCCACTACGCCATGCTTTGCCGCGCAGTAAGCACCCACATAGGCGTAACCTTTCAGGCCCGCGGTGGAGGCAACGGCGATAAGGCGCCCGCCGTCGTTCAACTGCTTCAAACCCTCACGCAGGGTCAGAAACACTCCGCTAAGGTTTACATTCAACATACGTTGCCACTGCTCGAAAGAGGTCTTGGCGAACGGCGCGCTCTCTGCCGCCCCAGCGTTGGCAATAACGATATCCACATTGCCGATCTTCTCGAAGAGCGCCACCATGGCGGCTTCGTCGGTGACATCGACCACGGCGGTACGAATGCCATCATGCTGCTCGGCAACGGCTTGAAGGGCTGCCTCGCGGCGGCCGGTAATCGTGACCTCGGCGCCCGCCTGGGCAAAGGCCAGGGCCATATCGGCACCGATACCGCTGCCGCCGCCGGTAATCACCGCCCGCTTGCCTGCCAGGCTCTTCGCTGCCGAGTTTCTATCGGATTGGCTCATACCCAACCCTCACCACGTTCAGCCAAGCGCTGTAGCTGATCGGCCCCTGCCCGGTAGGGTGCTGGCCACTCCACCTCACTATCACCCAACCCCGCAGCAACGTGCAGCAGCCAGTAAGGATCGGCGAGATGAGGGCGGGCGATACAGACTAAGTCGGCGCGTCCGGCCATCAGGATCGAGTTCACATGGTCGGCCTGATAGATATTGCCCACCGATATGGTGGCGATAGGCGTCTCGTTACGAATCCGGTCAGAGAAGGGCGTTTGGAACATACGCCCATAGACCGGTTTGGCCTGGGTCGAGGTTTGTCCGGCAGAGACATCGACAATATCCACCTCCGCATCGCGCAACCGTTTGGCGATCTCCACCGCATCGTCTGGGGTGATGCCTTCAGCGCCGCACCAGTCGTTGGCAGAAATACGCACCGAAAGCGGCTTATGGGCAGGCCAAACGCGGCGCACGGCGTTGATCACTTCAAGCGGGTAGCGCAGCCGGTTATCCAGCGAGCCGCCGTACTCATCATCACGGTGGTTGGTTAATGGCGTAATAAACGAAGAGAGCAGGTAACCGTGGGCGGCGTGGATCTCGATCATGTCAAAACCCGCGCGATCGGCCATCTGCGCCGCACTGACAAACTCATCGCGCACCCGATCCATATCGTCGCGATCCATTGCCTTGGGCACTTGGTTACGCGCTGACCAGGGCTGTGCTGAAGCTGCCAATATTGGCCAATTGCCATTCGCAAGCGGGGCATCCATCTCTTGCCAGCCCAACTGAGTAGAGCCCTTTGCTCCTGAATGGCCGATTTGGGCGCACAGCTTGGCCTTGGTTTCGGCGTGTACGAAATCACAAAGACGCTTCCACGCGGCTTCGTGCTCCGGGGCGTATAAACCTGGGCACCCTGGGGTAATTCGCCCTGTGGGGCTGACGCAGGTCATCTCGGTATATACCAGGCCTGCGCCACCCTTGGCACGCTCGGCATAGTGGCTAAAGTGCCAATCGGTAGGGCAGCCATCGACGGCTTTATACTGCGCCATGGGGGAGACCACCACGCGATTAACCAGCGTCATATCGCGTAGTTGATAAGGCGCAAACATCGGTGCACGGGCGCTGCCAGCGTTGCCTGCCTGGGTTTGGAACCAGCGCTCTGCACTTTCTAGCCACTGTGGGTCGCGTACCCGCAGGTTTTCGTGACTGATGCGCTGGGAGCGGGTCAATAGCGAGTAGTTGAACTGCACCGGGTCGAGATCCAGGTAGCGCTCCACCTGCTCAAACCACTCGGTGGAGTTGCGCGCGGCTGACTGTAGGCGCAGCACTTCGAAGCGGCGATCCTCTTCATAGCGAGCAACGGCAGCTGCCATGCTGCTTTCGCTGTGCAAGTAATTAGCCAGTGCAATGGCACTCTCCAGTGCGAGCTTGGAGCCGGAGCCAATCGAAAAGTGTGCGGTGGCGGCGGCGTCACCCATCAAAACTACGTTCTCATAGCTCCAGCGTTCGCAGAGTACCCGTGGAAAATTGATCCAGGCGGAGCCGCGTATATGGTTGGCATTGGTCATCAGCGCGTGGCCGTCGAGATGCTTGGCAAAGATGCGCTCGCAGACTGCAATCGACTCCTGCTGGTTCATTTCTCCAAAGCCAAACGCCTGCCAGGTGGCCTCACTGCACTCGACAATAAAGGTCGCCGTATCCCTATCAAACTGATAAGCGTGGGCCCACACCCAGCCATGCTCGGTCTTCTCGAAAATAAAGGTGAAAGCATCGTTGAAGGTTTGATGGGTACCCAGCCAAACGAACTTGCACGCTCGTACATCAATGTCGGGCTTGAAGTGATCGGCGTAGGTTTGGCGGGTGAGAGAATTAAGGCCATCGGCGGCCAAGACCAAGTCATACTCACGCCGGTACTGCTCAATGGAGGCTTCTGTAATATCGGTTTCAAAGCGCATCTCCACGCCGAGCTCGCGAGCGCGTTCCTGTAGCAGAATCAGCAGTTGGCGGCGGCCAATGCCACAAAATCCATGGCCTGTAGAGACGGTTTTGGCGCCTTTATGAACGACCGCAATGTCGTCCCAATAGGCGAAATGCTCACGAATGCGCTCTGCACTGACCGGGTCGTTGGCCGCCAGGTTGTCGAGGGTTTCGTCTGACAGCACCACGCCCCAGCCGAAGGTGTCGTCTGCACGGTTGCGCTCAATCACCACGATCTCATGGGAGGGATCGTGTAGCTTCATGCTGATAGCGAAATAGAGGCCGGCAGGCCCTCCACCCAGGCAGGCGATTCTCATTTTTATTCTCCACGGAAAACACTCTCTTTCCTGAAGATAGGAGAGGGCTCTATAAAATTCAAGTATAAACTTTTTAAGCTTAAAGTATTTTTCTGTGAGTATGCGTGCGAGCGTTTAAAGCCCTCATGCGGCTGTGCTCGCAATGGTGGCCGGAAGATGAGAGCATAAATAGACGCAGGAATATGGCAGGGGCTGCCGCTTGAGAGCGCTGGTTATCAGCCATAGAAGAAAGCGTTATGGGCAGTGAACTTTTAGTACCATGGAAACCGTACTTGCTGGGATTGACAGAGGTAGTGGGAGGCGCGACTCTAAGCCTATTATTTGATCTGAGCGTTTGATAGTAGTTATTAATAGCAGTTAAAGGTGACTTTAAGGAGAAAGCCCCATGCTCGAAGATTGCAAAAATGCCCTGGAGCGCTGGGGAGGCGTGCATTCCCTGATTGACCGCTGGCTGGATCAGCGCCGTCAGCTATTGATCAGCTTTATTGAGCTAAAAGAAGCGTGTGATGCTGAACTGGAAGCAGTGAGTAAAGCGCCTATCGATACGTTTAGTGAAAAGCTGATGGATTACATCAGCGCCGGTCACTTTGAGATTTACCCCCAGCTCTCGGAAGAGGCACGGGCCTTTAGCGACGAGGGCGCGCTCGTCATCGCGGAGAAGTTGCTTGAGCGTTTAGAAATGTCCACCGAGATGGTGTTGGAGTTCGATACCGATTTTGGCTCCACGCTTAGCTGCGAGCAAAACATCGCCCGCCTACCTGCCTGGATCGACCGCTTAGCCCGTGGCCTTACCGAACGCTTCGCGCTGGAAGACCAATTGATCGCGCGCTTACACGCCGCACACAGCCCGCAGCACACCAAAGCCCCCGCTTAAGTAAGACCTTCTATTAGACAGGCGCCGCCATGCGGCGCTTTTGCTCCATGGTAATCCCGCTTCAACCCCGGCACCGCTTCGCGCTGCTTCCGCGGGTGCGCTAACGCTTACGCCGCGCTACTAAATCACGCGTGCACATAACGCGGTGGGTGCCCAATACCTTATAATCGATTCACCATTCACCATTCACCATTCACCATTCACCATTCACCATTCACCATTCACCATTCACCATTCACCATTCACCATTCACCCCCTACGACGAAGCTTACCCCCAATCACCAACATACACGGCGTAAGCAGCAGTGTTAGCGCGGTGGCGAAGGTGAGGCCGCCGGCTATGGCGCTCGACATCTGCGTCCACCACTGGGCGGAGGGCGCATTAAAGCCCAGGGCAGGGGTGAACAGGTCTACATTGATCCCCAGCACCATCGGCATGAGCCCCAATACCGTGGTAATCGCCGTTAACAGCACTGGGCGTAGGCGTAAACAGCCCGCTTCAAGGGCGGCTTCGCCGGGTGTCATACCCTGGCCGCGCAGTTCGTTGTAGGTATCGATCAAAACAATGTTGTTATTGACCACGATACCCGCCAGAGCAATCACGCCCATCCCCACCATGACAATGCCAAACGCCTGGCCGGTAATCAGTAGGCCCATGAGCACCCCCGCGGTGGAGAACACAATCGCCGAGAGCACCAACCCCGCTTGATAAAAGCTATTGAACTGGGTGACCAGAATCAGCGCCATCAAACCGATAGCAATCAAGAAGGCACTGGCTAAGAACTGCATCGACTCCTGCTGGTCCTCCTGCTCACCCGCCACGTTGACCATCAGGCCATCAGGCAAACTGCCGCTGCTTGCGGCTAGCAGGGCAGTTAGGCGCTCATCAGCGAGATAGCCCGGTGCTAAGTCAGCCTCAATGGTAATCGCCCGGCGACCATTGATGCGATTAAGGGTGCCGACCTTCGGCGCCGGTTCCAGAGTCACAAAATTCGAGATCGGCACTTGGCCCCGCTGAGTGTTGATGGTCAAGCGCTCAAGCTGATCCAGCGAACGCCAGTTTTGCGGCAGACGCACGCGGATATCCACTTCATCGCTGACTTCCGGCGGGCGATAGCTAGCCACCTGAAGGCCGGTCGTCAGCAGTTGCACCGCGCTTCCAATGGTCGTTACATCGGTACCCATGCGCGCCGCCGCTTCGCGATCCACGTTAACCTGCCACTCCACGCCCGGAAGGCTGCGGTTATCCTCAATGTCGGTAAAGCCACCCAGCTCGCGCATTAGTTGGGTTATCTGGTTAACGCCTGCATCGGCGACGTCGGGATTCGTGGCGCTGACCTCAAGCACGATTGGCTTACCGCCACCGGGGCCCATCTCCTGCTCCTGAAATTCCAGCGTAATGCCGGGAATATCTCCGGCGCGCTCGGCCATGTCGTCCAAAATGGCCTGGGCAGGGCGACGCTCATGCCAATCGATAAACTGGAACTGCAGCATGCCAATCACATCGTTGCCCATCTGCTGGTTAGGCACCGCAAAGGAGCGCGCATACAACGCTCGCACTTCACTCATGCCGGATAGTTTGGCTTCCACCCGCTGCACAATGGCGTCGGTTTCAACGGCGGAGAAGTCGCCTCGGGCGCGCACCAACACCTGGGCGCTGTCAGGCTCTACGGCTGGGAAGAAGTCGACACCGTGGTTAAAGCGCGCATAGCCGGTATACAGCAGAGCCATTAACAATACGGTCACCAGCAGTACCCAGGCAGGGTGCATAAGTAGCCTTGCCAGCAGGTGGCGATAGCCACGCCCAAAGGAAGTCGTCGCCTCATCATGGTTGGCGTCTGTCGTGGTTGCGGTGGTACGCGTAAACAGGCGCCCAAGAGTAGGTAAGAACACCAACGCCATGGCCAGCGATGCTAGCAGACACAAAATCACTGTGGCGGGCAGGTACTTCATAAACTGACCGACCACGCCAGGCCAGAACAGCAGGGGAATAAAGACCGCCAGCGTAGTGGCCGTCGAGGCAATCACCGGCCAGCTCATTCTTGCAGCAGCGTTGAGCCACGCCTGATGAGGCGTTTGGCCATCGCGCAGATGGCGATCGGCAAGCTCACTGACCACGATAGCGCCATCCACCAGCATGCCCGCCACCAGAATCAGTGCAAACAGCACCACGATATTGAGCGTAAAACCAAACGCCCATACCAGCAGAATACCGGTTAAGAAGGCACCGGGAATGGTAAGCCCCACCAGCAGCGCCATGCGCCAGCCCATCACCGCGACCACTACAATCAGCACTAGCACAACGGCGGTCAGTACGTTATTGAGCAGCTCGGAGAGCATATTCTTAACGGTGGTCGACTCATCCAGAATAGTGGTGAAACGCAACTGCTCGGGAAGTAAGTCATCTGCATCGGCTAAGCGGTCACGCACCGCGCCAATGGTGGCGATGATATTCGCCCCGGCGCGTTTGGAAACTTCCAGCACCACCGCTGGTTGGCCATCGATGCGGGCAAAGCCTTCGGGGTCTTTATAGGTAGGGTTGATCCAGGCCACATCGCCAAAGGTGACCACACGATCCTCATCGACCTTGACCGGCATATTCATAACATCGTCAAGGGACTCGATAATACCGGGGACTTTCAGCGCCAGGCGCCCCGCGCCGGTATCCAAACTGCCCGCTGCCACCAAGCGGTTATTGCGCGATACCTGATTAAATAGCGTGTCAAAGTCGACGCCGTAGCTTTCCAATACCAGCGGATCCACGACGATCTCCAGCAGATCTTCCCGCTCACCGGCAATATCGACTTCCAGCACATCGGCAATACCTTCGATCTCCTCCTGCAAGCGTCGGGCAATCGTCATGCGCTCACGGGTATCCAACTGCCCGGAGAGGCCAATGGTCAACACCGGAAACTCCGAGACGTTGACCTCCATCACCCGCGGCTCATCGGCCTCGGAAGGTAGTTCGCTGCGGGCAATATCCACCCGGTCACGTACATCGGTTAGCGCGGTGTCGGGATCAAAGCCGGGGTCGAATTCCAGAGTAATCGAGCCATGCCCCTCGCTGGATTGGGCGGTGAACTTGCGCAACCCTTCAATGCCACGCAGTTCCTGCTCCATGGGGCGAATCAGTAGCCGTTCGCCATCCTCGGGGCTCACCCCCTCCAGTGTCAGCGAGACATAAATCATCGGAATGGTGACGTCGGGGTTAGCTTCTTTAGGAATCATCTGCCAGGCAGTGATGCCCGCCAATAGAAGACTCACCAGCAGCAGTAATGTCGTGCGAGTGTGGGCTAGCGCCGCATTAATCAACTGGCGCATGAACGCTATCCTGTTCCGCCGGCTGTGAAATAATCGCCTCTTCAACAGGCACCGGGGTCACTGTCTCACCGATATCTACCATGCCGGCGCCCAACGTGATCAGGCGTAGCGGGTCGGGTAGGCCAGTCACGTAGGCGTGCTGCGTATCGGCACTCACCAGCTCCACGGTGGTCTGCTGTACTGTGTCGTTCTCATCCAGGTGCTTGACCGCCAGTTGGCCTTCGCTATTCAAGCTCAGCAGCGCAGGCGAAAGGGTGTGCACCTGGCGGGGCGGCAGCGTAATGGTCAGCTCCGCGCTGCCGCCTGCCAGGCGTTTACCGGCCGGGTTATCCAGCGTGGCTTCGATATAAAAGCTGCGAGTGGCCTCTTCAGCGCGGTGACTAACAAAGGTCAGCTCACCTTCGAGGTGGTCGCCATTGAGTAGCCGCGCGGTGACCGGTAACCCCTCGCTTAAATCGCCCACTTGCTGCTGAGAAACCCAGGCGGCACCTGTCAAACGGCGGTCATCGACCAACTGGCCCCACTCTTCACCGGGCTGCAGCAGGTCGCCTAGCTCTACCTGCACGCGGTTCAGCACGCCATCGAAAGGTGCGGTGGGGCGGCTGTCGTCCAGTTGCTTCTGGAGTTGCGCCACGGAAGCAGCGCTGGCGCTTAGTGCGCTCTGCAGGCGCAGTAACTCGGGCTGGGAAATCAGCTCCCGTTGGCGCAGGTTGCGAGCCCCGGCATACTCCGCCTCGGCCACGGCTAGTTCATCCCGGGCCTGCTGTAGCTGCTCGGGCAGAGCGTCATTATCCAGCACCAGTAGCGTATCGCCCGCCGCAACGCGGCTACCTTGCGCGACCGGCTTCTCAGCCACAAAGCCTGCGACGTTGGCGCGCAGGGTGGTTTCGCGCTCTGCCGTCAGTTGGCCCTGGACGATTTGCTGAGGAATAAACGGCGTGCTCTGCTGCACGACAATTTCAACCCGCGAACCTGCTTCGCTGCGCGCGGGTGCGTCTGGGGGCGTGGTTTGAAAGCGCTGAAAATTACCAAAAGCGAGCCATATCACTAGCGCCAGCACCAGTAGGCTAGCCAAGGCATAAGAAAACGGAATTTTTCGCATGGAGCATCCATGTCCTTAGCAAAACAAGAAAGGAGGCCATAAAGCCGAAGATACCATAGCGCAACTCAGCCTTTTCAGCGAGTAGCAAGCCATTGAGCGGATAGCAAGGTTGGTAAATGGGTTGTAGTCTCATGTCTGATTGAGTTTTTCCCCGGCTGGGCATACCATCTTTGCGTCTTGAGTTCTGTTAAGCCACTCCTCAGGCGAGAACCATCCCTAGGCGAACCAATCAAGGAGCAATGATGAAAGATCCAGTACGTATTGCGATTACCGGCGGCGCCGGTCAGATCAGCTACTCTCTTATTTTCCGCATCGCCGCTGGCGACATGTTGGGGCCGGATCAGCCTGTCATTCTCCAGCTTCTGGAAATTCCCCAGGCAATGGACGCCCTGAACGGCGTGGTAATGGAAGTTAACGACTGTGCCTTCCCGCTGGTACAAGACATCGTTGCCACCGATGACCCGAACGTAGCGTTCAAAGACGCTGATTTCGCCTTGCTGGTTGGCGCACGTCCGCGTGGCCCAGGCATGGAGCGTAAAGACCTGCTGGAAGCCAACGCAGCGATCTTCTCCGTTCAAGGTAAAGCATTGAACGATCACGCCAGCCGTGATGTGAAAGTGCTGGTCGTTGGTAACCCGGCCAACACCAACGCGCTGATTGCTTCCTGCAACGCGCCGGATCTGGACGCAGGTCAGTTCACCGCCATGACGCGTTTGGATCACAACCGTGCTCTGACCCAGCTGGCTCAGAAAACTGGTAAGCACGTCACTGACGTTGAAAACATGATCATCTGGGGCAACCACAGTGCCACCCAGTACCCGGATCTGGCTCAGTGCAAAGTCGACGGCAAAGCAGCGTTCGATCTGGTTGAGCGCGACTGGTACGAAAACGACTTTATCCCCACCGTGCAGCAGCGCGGCGCGGCGATTATCAAGGCACGTGGCGCTTCTTCTGCCGCTTCTGCTGCCTCTTCCGCCATCGACCATATGCACGACTGGGCGCTGGGTTCCAAAGGCATCGTCAGCATGGCAATTCCGTCTGACGGCAGCTACGGCATCGACGAAGGCATCATCTACTCCTACCCAGTGCGTTGCCAGGGTGGCAAGTATGAAATCGTTCAAGGCTTCGAAATTGACGAATTCAGCCAAGAGAAGATGAAAGCCACCGAGAAAGAACTGCGCGAAGAGCGTGCAGCAGTCGAGCACCTGCTCGGCTAAACGCGCCCGCTGACGCTTTTACACTAGCGCCAGTTAACGCCAAACCCCGCAAGCTTAGCTTGTGGGGTTTTTTGTTGGGTGAGATTTAACAGCATGAAACGGTGCCGAGGTTGGTGTGGGGTACCACGGCCATTTGCATAATGTGCACATGCTCTTGGAATCCCCACCCTCATGTGTCTGCGAGATTTAGTAGCGCGTGGTAAGCGAAGCGCACCCGCGGATGCATCGCGGAGCGGTGCCGGGGTTGGCCTGTGTAGGCGGTGATGGTTGGGTGCTGTTGGGCGTCGTTCCGCCGCCTCCCGCGGGTGCCTCGAAACGCTCGCTGAACTCGCTTTCTCGTTACCACGCGCTACGACAATCACTCGATTTCGGTGGCGTGATGACGTGCCACGGCCATGTACATAATGTGCACACGCCCTTGGAATCCCCACCTTCATGTGTCTGCGAGATTTAGTAGCGCGTGGTAAGCGAAGCGCACTCGCGGAAGCAGCGCGAAGCGGTGCCGGGGTTGGTGTGGGGTACCACTAGGTGTCATCCCGCCGTCATCCTCAAGTGCCTCGTTTGCTCGTCACCACGCGCTACGAGACCTATACTCCTGACGATTCACGATTCACGATTCACGATTCACGATTCACGATTCACGATTCACGATTCACGATTCACGATTCACGATTCACGATTCACGATTCACGATTCACGATTCACGATTCACGATTCACGATTCA
>NZ_JBSUGC010000021.1:0-64979 GCF_054065485.1 Vreelandella sp. 2A-K22
TGGTGCTGGCGTTTACGGACTCCGACGAACACCAACAACTCAGCCGTCCAGACGTGGATAATTATCTGGATCCAGCCAACCTGATAGGCGTTGAAACGGACCTTGAGTCCTACCTGTTCGGCTAGGGCTATGGACTAACCCAACGGCACCGCAACTAAGTAAGTGGCGGTGCCGATTTCCTCCCGTCGCTCAATACATGCAGTTTTTTTGAGAGCCAAGTGGCTTGGTGAGGTAATAAAAAAGCTTCCCCTACTCAAACTCAGAGCTTATGGGGAAGCTTTTTTGATACTCAATCCTAATGGGCTACAAATCTATCCTTAAGCCACTAGCAATTCTTGGTGAAGAGGCTCAGAGGTGCCAATAATGGGCGTACTTTCCATCAGCGTATCCAGCCCTGCGACTATCTCGCCTTGATGAGACTCTTCACCCTCGCCTGCCCATTCGATCTCTTCAGCGTAAATCTCGTCAAATTCAATTCGCTCACCGCGCTCAGGTATCAGTGTTGCCAAAGCAGGATCAATGCTATCAAAACTGTTTTGCCCCATAGCCTCTACAACGCCTAGCATACTCAGTACGCCCTCAAGTACTATGGCACTAGAAACCGCATCAAAATCTAGCTCTAGCCCTTCCAGCGCTTTTAAGCTCAGCTCTTCCAGGCCCCGTTGCTCAATGAGGAGCGTAGGCACACCATCAATAGCAATTCCATTGCGTGCTATTTGTGGCGTGTCGCCACCGGGAAACAGTGACAAGTAGCCATAATCAAAATCATCGAGCCCTTGTGATATAGCTACCGCCGCTTGCTGTGCTGTTGCGGTAATGGTGGGATCGACGTCATCATTGGTTGGCCACAAGACTGACATCGTGTCGAGCTTGCCTGACTCGTTGATGTAGTTATTTTGGTTATGGTAATCAAGAATTAATTCAGGTTGAATCGCTTCGACCACCTGCCTAACAGCGGTGGTTTCTGGGATTAATGATGCATCAATCACTTCACTAGAATCCCAGGTACGGTTGAGGTCAATGTCCTCGGAGTTACGACGGGGATCGATGGTTGTTTCAGGGTCTAATTCACCTGCAACGAGCCCCTCCCAGCGCTCAAAACCGTCAGGGTTTACTCGTGGCATCACGGTTAACGTCACTTGCTCACGCAATGCTTGAGCAGCTTCACTGTCACCGCTCAGCCACTCTAGAAAATGCATGGCCGCCTCTGTCCCAGTTGGTTCATCACCATGCTGTTGGGTCACGATCATTAATTGGCGCGCCCCTTCGCCTACCGTGGCACTATATAAGGGCCTGCCTTCCAGCGACTCACCCGCCTGCTCTAAGCTCAACGTATCATAGGTGGCATCTAACGCTTCCAGGTCTTGATAAAGCTGTTCATTGCTGCGAAAGCCATCCTGCACAAGAGAGCGTTCTGCATCGTAACTATCAGCATCAACACTGGACGAATAAAAATTAGCAATAGAGGCATAGGCCTCGAGCGCCTCTGCATCTGTCGGGCTAGCGCCCCCAATTAGAGCCTGTAACAGCGCTTGGGGAGAGAGCCCAGCACTAGCCTGCTCCGACCAATATTCAATACCCTCTGCCTCTGCTTCACGAGCAAACAGGCTTTGATAAACTTCGTTTATCCACTCATTATCTTCCAGCCCTGACAGTTCAATGCGCCTTGCCTGGAACTCTTCAGACTGCAACATAAACGCCGACACACCATCCATATCCACTGAGCCGCTTTCTACCTGCTCTAGCCAATAATTAAACCCGTCTGGATCAGCCGCGCGCCCTAGGACACCCAAATAAAGAGTTTGTAGATTTTTTTCAATGGAAAGAGTTGTCATCATTAATGCCTCCAGGCATCACTACATATCGTTCCCTGTATCGCCGGTGGAGCGTCATTAGCGAAGCTGAAAATAGGCAGCTACCGCTAGTCACAGCACTTTACTAAGCACCTTTATATTTTTCACGCAGAAGGCTGAAAGTGACAGCCATCCTTTTCACACCCCTTTAAGGAATAGAGACAAGCACCCTATTTGTCAATATTCACCCTGGGCTTATGTGCTGGCTAAGTCATCGTCAGAGACCTCTATGCTCCAGCACGAGTATTTCTATCCTCTTTTTCATTACAGTATGGCTGGCTTCCACCTACCCAGAAGCACAATAAAAAAGCCAGTCAACATTAGCTGACTGGCTTGTAGATCAAGATGGCCATACCTGACCAATGTCTTCTTTTAGTGTGTCTTTTGCTCAGGAAGCTCATCTTTTAGCGCACGCGCGTAGGCTGTACGAGCCGTTTGGGCGATAGCTAACTGCTGATTCAAACGTTGAATTTCTTGATCAGTCACGCGCAGGTTGAGTAGCTGATTACGTGCATTTTCAGATAGATCTGACACATTGAATTCACTGCCGTCGATAGTAACGGTTTGTGCTTTATCCTTCGCCATACAAAGCTCCTTAGGGTAATACAAATTAGCGGTGAATTATTGCAGCTACGCGCATAAATGTCGAAGCGGTGTGCACCTAACAAACCTTCTACTACGCTGCTTTGGTATCAAGCGCTGTCAACAGCCCATCAATATCGGCCGTAGCTGGCAACGCCTGAGATGGGCGACTAGGGTGGCGTAGCGAAAATTCTTTTAGCGTTTTAGCAGGCAGTGCGGCATCCAGCGTTGGCACGCCGACTTGCCAGACCAAATGCCTTTTGGTTGAGTGAGTGTCCTCCTCAACCACTCCCCAACCCACTACCCCATGACCTTTCACGTAGCATAGTACTCGATCATCTTGCCGGTAATCGTTAGTCGATTCAAAATCGCTCAGGCGAAATGTAGCCATTCTGATGGGCCAATGCTTTTGCGCCCATTCTTTTGAAACGCTTTGCCAGAAGTATCGGGGGGATTCGGATACCGAAGGCTGTCGATGAGGATCTGGCAACGCGCTTGCCAACAGTAATTGATAATGCTTGCGAGCAACATGGTGATGCGCCAGCCGTTGATGGAGCTCTGCAATGTGCGCATCTACAAGGCCTAAATTGATCAGCTGTTTTCGCGCTTTGGCACTTAATGCCCACGTGGGGTAGCGACGCCCTTCAATAACGATACTTTTCGGTAATTTCGCCATCACTTCCCAATCTCGTCGCTTAAAATCAACGCGGCATTGTACTCAATTCAATCAGCACGGTAAAAAGATTCGTCCTGCGCCTCTGGCGTTAGTCAGTCGGATTCATTCAGTCGCTATGTTTTCTAGCCCAGCAGGTATGTCTCGATATCTTCCGGCACCCCAATAAGACCCTGCTCGTAATGCTGTTGAACATATGCATCAACATTAGCTTGAGTTGCATTGATGTATTCATCAGAATTCGTAAACGCTAACACCAAATCCCCCCCATCAAATGCCTCTTTTTGTAGTTGCGTCTGCCAATAGACGGCTCCCTCTGCATCTGGGGCACGTCCTAAAACCTGCTCATAGAGAGAGTCGATCAGCACCTCTGCCGTCGTCTCAGTTTGGCTATCCAAAAACTCACTGCTTGCAAAGAAGTCTGCAGCGGTAGACGTAAGTGATTTGCCACCTGCTAACGCTTCAAGCCAATAGTCGAAGCCTTCCTCATCAGGTTCTCTCCCTAGCACACCGGTATACAAACGTACCAATGCAGTAGCCAATTCCTCCTCAGCTGCCGTCGGCCGACTGTCAAACCCAAGCGCTTCTGGGTCTAAAGCCTGCAAATCAACGCCCCACATTAACAGCTTTGCCCCCTGAACCAGAGAGTAGCTACTGGTCACATACTCTGCCGAGTTGGTAAACGCTAACGCAATGTCTGCCAGCTCTACTTGCCCCCCTGCGAGCTGCTCTAACCAGTATGCCTGACCCGCTGAATCCGGATCGCGGCCAAGGACACTGTTATAAAGCGCCTCAATACGCCCCTGCATTCCACCGCCTAGCTGGTCTGACAAGTAGGTAAACTCTTCCGATACCACAAAGCTATCCGCCAAAACGCGTAAACTACTCCCCGCATTGAATTGTGATACCCAATACTCAACACCTTCTTTATCCGGCTCTCGCCCTAGCAGACCTGTATAGAGTCGTAGCACTGGATCGATAGTGCTTTCTAAACCAGGGTAGCGAAGTAGTTCATCTCGACTTTGCAGCGCTTGATCAAGCGTCTCAGACCACTCCCAACCCGCTGCAGCTAGCAGGGATTCAAACGTCTCCACATAAGACGCGCTATTCTCAACGTCTTGGCTTGGCAGTGGAGAAATCAAGCTGTCATTATCTTTAATCCATTGATCAAGTGTTGCTAAGTGAGCACTCACGTCAGCCGCCCATTCATCAGTCGAAACGGCGCCTACTACCACTGGGCCGTCACTTGATGAGTACCATACTGGCCCACCGCTATTGCCAGGATTAATTTCAAAGTTCTTGAGGTCTATTAAGTCATAACCAGACATAAGTGTTGTGGCACTATTGTCTTCCATAAGCCTTGGGCCACTGGCATCACGATATACACCGGGATAACCTGTCACACGATAGGTCTCTCCAGAGGCATAATCCCCCAATGAAAACCAACCAATATCATCACCAATGGCATCGCCTAACGAGACTAAAGCAAGGTCATACTCGCTTTCGGACGGTGACAAAAACCCTGGTTCTTCAACATCTAACTCATAATAATTAAGCCCAGCCGCTTGAAAGGTGCCATAAGGACGTGCCCCACCATCGCGGCCAAACTCCACTTCTACATCAGTAGCAGCCCCCAATACGGGATCATAAAGCACATGGGCAGCCGTCAGTACATCGTTACGACCGACCAACGTACCCGAGCCTGAGACCCGTGTACCATCATGAAAGGTAGCTTCTAAGTAAGCCACGGCTGAGAAAGGAAAGGTATTGCTATCAGTACCAACATAACGGGTCATGGATAAACCTCTTTAACAAGCCAGTAATGGCTTACCTTATAAAGCAACATTGGACTGCTAAGAATATTTTCTACTCTGCGAGATGCCGCCTCATAACTTTTCGTTAAAAGCCAATAAAATTTTTCTGATATTCTCGGAATGAGCTTAATTATTCACCGCAACCCAATTATGCTGTTATCCCGTGCTGGGCATTACCAACATTGTATCTTTGCGTGTCTGTAATTGACAAAACGTTAGCTGTATAGCATACATTGTTTGAATGTCTAATAAGTAAACTCAAACAATGCAGAAACAAGCGCATGCAATTAAATTACTATCCAAAATCGAATTGCAGATCATCGCTATCGTCTGCAAATAATTCATCGACTGATTCAGTCATGCCTATTTTGGCATGCAGTGCAGCACGCTGTGCCAACTGGTCATGCTGCGCCATGGAAAACATCTGACCATAGGCTACCGCCAAAGGCACTCCCTGCAGTTGATGCAACTGCTGCGCTGTCAATCTATTCAGGGCCTCCTCTTCGACTTTATAAAGCCCTTTAATGCCTGGCCCGTCTTCAGTAGTTTGCCATGGCTTCAAGATGCCCTGCTCAGCAAGTGTCTGGCAGGCAGTGTCAGTAAGGCGGCGGTTCTTGGCGCACTCACCAACGAAGTCGAGTTGCTGCCTTACCGACTCTGTCAGCTCTCCCTGCTCATCGAACAGTGGCTCCCCCCCCTGTTGCAACAGATGATCGGCATGGACTTGCAGCACCATTTCATCTGAGTCCTGCCGCCTCGCTACTGCAAAAGGATAACCACGAAAATGGGCGGGAACATACGTCCCTAGCCAACGACCATCCTCGGGGTGGATATAGTGGTGTGAATGCGCTGCTCGACCAAGCAACGCAACAAGATGATAGCGCTCTTCACGCTTAATAAAACCCATAACGAACTGCGTCAAAGCCTGTCGCAGTTCTCCTGCCAGAATCGGTGCTACTGCCTGATCCGCGGTGAACCGATAGTTCTGGCGCGGCGAATAACGCATGGATGCATGCTGTTGACGCGATAAAGTAACCCAATTTGACATGCTATCTCCTTTACAAGAAAACCCCGATCCAAGGATCGGGGTTCAGTTTATCCCATACGTATATCAACAAAGATATAACGTTTAGGAACCAGATGTCGGTACAAGACCGACACCTGGAGTGCGTCCGCTATTACGCAAGGTTAACAGCAGAAGCATCGATTTCGTTACCGAAATCAACGATACCAACCAGCGACGCATCAGTGAACTCGTTGGCGGTATTGGCGTCGTTGACACCAGAACCGGTCAGTTCGAACACTTTGTATTCGCCAGCGTTGTTATCGTTCTCGATCATCACTACAGATTTAACGGTATTGCCAACAAGGTCAGCTACATTGGCAGATACGTCGAGAGTACCGTCGACGATGCTGCCGTAACCAGCGTTGTTGCCGTTTTGGATAGCAGCCAACAGATTTTCTGCTGTCAAGCCACCCCAAGTCTCATCTGCAGCATTACCAGTACCAGCAGCAAAGTCGTTGATGGTGATAACGTTGTTAGCAGTAACGGTAGTTCCACCGTTAACGCCAGTTGTCGGGAACGTATCACGCGACTCTGCAGAAGTGCTGCCTTGGAATTCTTCGTTGCCTAAGTAGGCAGTGAAGTCCAGAGTATCAGCGCCAGTGCTAGTGCCGTCGGCGTCGAAGTTAACAACGGTGTTACGATCGAAGTTATCTTCAAATACGATGGTTTCGTTGCTGACATCGTTAGTTGACAGAACGATAACATCGCCGCCAGAACCAGCATTGATTTCGTTGCCGGTGTTGTCAGCAGTAGAGGCTGTACCAGTATATGTGTCAGCCTGAACGCCACCACCAGTACCGATACCGTTAATACCGTGAGCAGCGCTGGTAGAGCCATTCAATACGGCTTGCAGGTTAGCGTCAGTGCCGTCGAAGTTAGAGTCATTAGACTCTTCACGGATGGCGGACTCGAGACGACCTTTAGCCGAATCACTCATGCCGCTTACGCCAGCAGGTGACAAGGTGATTTGCAGATCATCGGCTTCAAACTGGCCATCAACCTGTGAACGGATCACGAGGCTGTTGTCTGGGCCGTTTTCAGCAACCAGCAGCTTGCTAAGCACTTTATGGTTGTTAACAACCTGTGCAATTGCAGCATTGATATCACGCTGATCACCGAAGACGCGGTCACCCAGGATATCGTTCAGGTTGATGATACCTTCGAAACCATTGTCGAAAGAATCAGCTGCAGCAGAAGTTACTGCACCACCAAGGCTAGCACCGGCCAGTGTTACAGTCAGCTGAGCGCCGTAAAGCACAGCAGGAATATCGTTGCCAGCAGGTGTGGTTTGACCAGAGGAAAGGCCAGCCGCATTGCCGCGTAGGTCATCAAATGCAGTGTTCTGAGTGTTAACCAACCAAGTGGCACCCAAATCGCTGTTCATTTGAGACAAACCGCTGTTGTCGCTGTAGATGGTGTCGTTGCCAGCACCAGTGCTGATCAATACACCGCCTGCGCCTTCAGTCCAAACAACGTCATCGCCTTCACCAGTGTTGATCACAACGTTGTGTTGCAGATCTTGCTGGTTAGGCAGACTGAAGTCGTCAGCGCCTTGAGCAATGGTGTGAACAGTATCGTTACCAGCACCTGTATTAATGCCCAGAGAGAAGCCGTTGAACTCAGCAGCTTTGTCGAGGGAGTAATCTACAGTGATGCTGTCGTTACTGGCACTGGTGTTATAGACGTGAGCCTTGTTTTCAGCGTTCGGCGCCCAGTCATTAGCAGTTGAATCCAAACCTGCTTGACCAGCTACAGAAAGGTTCTCGCCTGCAAAAGCAGTAGCGTCGAAGTTGTAGACATTGCCTACGTTTTCGATAGACAGGTCGCCTTCAGCAGCACCAGAAGTTACTTCGATCTGTTCGAAAGCAACAAGCTCAGATTGACCAGCTGCAGTCATGCCGTGAGCAGTAAGAACATTGTCTACCTTGCTGCTACGATCAACTTCCAGGTTCAGCTTCTCGATAACTTTCTGAGAGTTGGACATACCACCGATGATGGCATCGCCAGCTGTGGAGCCACGACCAGCGTTGTCGAGAATCAGGTTGGTTTCGATCAAGGTAGTGCTGACGTCCGGCTCAACCGGCTGTGCAGTACCGGCTACCAGGAATTCGTCGTCAACAGACTCAACGCTGTTGTAGTCGAAGCTAACGTCAGAGAATGCGTTACCTTCTGGATCGGTAACCAGGATTTCCTGGGCAGTGAACGGCAGGTTCACAGTGTTACCGGCTACAGTTACTTGGTTGTAAGGGTTAGCCAGTTCAACGTTGTAGCCATTAAGACCCAGCTCGTCCAACTGTGCTTTTACAGCTTCTTGCAAGCCAGCATAAGTACCGTCAGTAGAGCGCACGTCTTCTAGAACGTAGTCTTCACCGTCAACGCTGAAGCCGATAGTCAGTTCAACGTTAGTTAGCGGCGTCTCAGGCGTTGCGGTGGTTACGTCAGCAACGCGAACCATCAACTGAGAGTTGCTCTGCTGAGGACCTTCTTTGGTCAGCGAGTTGGTATCGAATGCAGCACGCAGGTCGGAATCAGTATCAACACTGCGCATACCAAAAGTGATGTCTTTGGTGACGGACAGTTTGCTACCCAGACGCACGTCATCAATGAAGAGACCTGAACGATCGCTGTTGTCAGACCAGAACTCTTCAACGCTGTCCATACGACCAGCATCCAGAACCACGCCATCCAATGCTTCGATGTGTGTTTCTTCGATGTTAGTAGTACGCGGCGCGACATATAAAGCATCAGTACCGAAATTAACGTCTCCAGCATCTACTTTCTGATCGTTAATCAGGCTAGCTTCAATCTTGTCGCGACCAGCGCCGCCGTCAAGAATGTCACCAGTAGACAGTGCGTTGGAAACGGCACCGTTCTGGTTTTGACCAACGAGACCCACAAAGGTGTCGTCTGCGTCAGTACCAGTTAAATTATCACGACCTTCAGTCAGGACGAACGTTTCGCCAGGATTAGAAGGCTCAGTCGGCTCTTCAGGTTCAGTCGGCTGAGGAATACCTGCAACAACTTCAGCGATGTCCAACTCGCCAAGGTCAGTGCTTGCGTCAATTCCGGCTAGGAATTCAGCAGCATAGTTATCAGCTGCGGTGCCTGACTGATCATCACCTGCCGCTTCGGTATAGAGGTCGGCTGCAGCAACTTTATTTGCCAGCGTATCGGCATCTGGCTCATCAGTGTTGGTTGCATTCTGTACGATGGTTAATGCAATGCTCGCCAAATCTTGCTCACCGCTTTCTAACTTCTCTACATAGAAAGCCAGGCCTTCAGCGTCAGCATCACGACCAAAAGACTGCTGATAAATGCCGTTTACCAGTTCTTCGTTTTCAAGGTCGCCAAAACGAGTGGTGTACTCTTCGGAAGTACCGAAAGCACCAACAACTGCTTGCGCGCCGCGGGCTTCAATTTCCTCTGCCCAGAATTCTAGACCCTCTGCATCAGCAGGGCGGCCATAATAGGCTACGTATAATTGTTGAGCCAGATTCAAATTCTCTTGTGTTGCCATGGGACTATAGTCTCCTTGCTTAAGAAAGATACCACCTACAAAGGCGGCTCTTATCACCTTGAGCGCTCAAGGTATTTTTAGGTTCCTTAAATAGCATAGTTTTCAGCGTACTGACTAAGCAGATTGGCTGATCCTCCTACACTACTAACATCAACTGGAACACGCCTAATGTAATGTCACACATCAAGATAAGTCAATTGCTGTGACCGTGGCAAGGTTGCAAAAGCAACACAGGCTACCCGCGTGAACACCTACTACAATAAGCACTCAACGTCAAAACCTACTACAGGGAACCCGTTTTAGGTTTTCGCGCTAACGTCGAGCCAGCTGTGTCAGAACCCTCGCGTGGAGTTTTTTACTAAACTCCACGTTTTCGAACACTGATCGCTAATAATCAGTATAAAGCGATGCGAGCAATTCTTGCAATACTTAGATTGAGAAGGCGCCCTCTTTAACTTGGTGCATAAACTCGTCTCAAAATAGCTACTTGAGCCTTTAGGTCAAATTCCGCTGGGCGTTTTATTGCTTTTTTTTGACAAATAACTGACCCAACGCAACCACTGCTGCGGTATCGAGCTACCGATCCAGTTCTCGCTTTGAGCTCAGCGCCCAACCGTTTGTTCGCCCCATTTATTCACTGTATACCAGCTTTGTGACAACTTGATGCCAAGAAATTTTCTCCGCGTAATAGGCCTCACGGCCTTGCTTACCCATTTGCTTAGCCTGAGCGCGGTGTGCATAAGCATCATCCAACGCCGCAGCGAGTGCCTGAGGGCATGGTTCGCATTTCCAGCCTGTCACGCCGTGCTCAACAAATGCTGTGGGGCCACCACTATCAGTGCAGGTAATGACGGGCTTGGAGGCTAGCATTGCTTCTAATGTGACATAACCATAATCTTCATCAAAGGGAGGAAACGCTACTGCTAACGCATGGGCGTATAGTGTGCGCTTCTCCTGCTCGGAAATATGCCCTAATAGCCGCACTCGGTTACCCAAACCTAAGCGCTCAATCAGTTCTTCAAGCTGGCGACGCTGACTGCCTTCACCGGTGAGCAATAACTTTATGGGCGTCCGGGTGTTCGCCATGGCCTCTATCAATAGCATCTGACGTTTCAGCGGCTCCAGTCGGCTAGGGTAAAATGCATAGCCCCAGTCATCACCGCAGGTAAAGTGTTCAGCTTGGTGAGGAGGATGGTACAACGGTTCCGCCATTAAGCCGTTATAATAGTGCAAGCGTTCGGCCACACGGGGGGAGTTGGCAAACAGGTGTTTGGCCCCACTAAGGTGGCGCCGGTCAAACGCTTCTACCTGGGGTTTTAATGCGGCCAGTGCGGGACTTGCCTGCTTGGGGTCGTAAAGCTCATAGCAAACACGGTGCTGATGCATTAACCAAACCACATGTGCGGGGTGGTGTAAGCCATAGGTAGGAAATTGCAGGCTGATAACACGATCAACCAACACGTCGTTTGGAGCAGTAAGGTCGAGTTGCTCAGCAAACATCATTTGGCGTTCAATCTGTGTTTCGCCATAGTGAAACGGTAGGCGTAGGCATTCCACTTGGTGCCCATAACGCCTTAGCGCCGCCACTAATCCTTCCACATGATAGTTGGCACCGCCGGCGATAAAAGGCGTATGGTTAGCTGTCACGAGTAGCTTCACGGTGCTTCCTTGTGGTTGGCCTTTAACCCTCGTAGAGCATCGCGCAACAGTTTAATCATGGCAGCAGCCTGTTCGTCGCTTAGCCATTTAATCGGTGGCTTTGCTTGCGATGATGCCGCTTGTGATAATGATGCTCCCGGTCGTGAAGTATCTGGCAGTGCAATGCCTAGAGTCATCATTTTTTGTTGTATATCAGCCATTTCAGTGAGCGTTATAGCTAACGCTTGATACTCCTCACGGCGCTGCCCTTGATGAACTAAAATATCATAAAATTCGCCCTCTTCTTTCCAGCGTTGTTGATAACGGCGCCACAGTAAGTTGACAATCACTTTCCACCCCCACAACCCCCTACGGCAAACGCCAGACAGCGCCGTTAACCGCCGATGCCAGCGGTTGAGCCGGAGCAGTCCACGGGGCAACTCTAGCCGCTCCTGCTTTATGTAGTCTTGGGTTTCAGTCGCTTGCAGCAGAATCATTAACGTGGCAACTCGACCTTCACGGGCTGCAAGCTCGCTATGATAACGAGCCCCTTGCTGGTCTGGCATACGCCCCATTAGGAAGCTATAGGCGCGTTCGACAAATGCCTGGTCATCTAGATGAGCACTCAATAGCTCGGCTAGGCGCGGCGCACGAGGATCGTAAAGTCGATGTTGTTGTGTTTGCAAAATAGGCACAAGGCGCTGCTGCCATAACCAGAGCCAGCTTTCAATTGCCAGCGAATCTTGTGTATCCGCCAACATCGCTTGATCTTTGAGACGCTTAACCAACGTGTCTATATCCTGCTCAACATTTGTCATGCTGGCGGCCTATTTCAAAAGCGCAGTCTAGGCGACACATACCTGAAAACTTGCTGAACCGGTAGCCCGCCACTTCAAAGGTATCGAGACTGTCATGCCACCAGTAACAGTTTTCCAGGTGGTGGTCGCTTGAATGAAGTGCGGCAGAGAGGGTGTACTTGCCGGGTGCGATGTTGGCCTTAATACGCACTACTACATCGAGCTCCTCACCTTCACTCATGACCAGCGTTTGCTTGTGCTGATGGGTATTTTGGCCGAACACATCCTGCCCGTACCGATCGCGCAACAGTACTCCAAGGGCGATGTCATCAAGTGCAGCGCTGGCCTTTAAGCGCAAATGAATTTCCAGTGTTTCGCCACTAGCAAGCATTGAGCTTTGGCTATCTTGCCCCTGTACATGGCAGTGGGTTACCACGACTTCTTGGGTACCGAAGGCACCGGATTCACCTTCTCGCAGGTCATCGCCTTCTGCCTGCTCGGCCATAATTCGGTTGTAATGATTAACAGCGCCTTCCGGGTCGCCGTTATGAATTAAACGCCCTCCTTCTAATACAATCGCGCGGTCGCAAAGTACTTTGACTGCATTGAGGTCGTGGGACACAAACATTATAGCGCCGCCCTCTTGCTTAAATTGGCGGATACGCTGAATGCACTTTTGTTGAAAGTAGCCATCTCCAACCGAAAGCGCTTCATCGACTAAAAAGCAGGCGGGATCGGCGTGAATGGCAATGGCAAAGCCTAGCCGCATGACCATGCCGGAGGAGTATGTCCGCAGTGGTTCATGGATATACTCGCCTAGCTCACAGAACTCGATGATGGCGTCTCTGTGACGCTCGATGTCCCCATGCGTCATACCCAGCATCAGTGCATTGATAGTGATATTGTCGATGCCGCTGAGCTCTGAATTAAAGCCAGTACCAAGCTCTAGAAGCCCGGTTACTCGACCATCGATCTGTAAGCTGCCTGCGTCAGGCATCAATACGCCAGTGAGCAGTTTTAGCAGCGTCGACTTGCCCGCGCCGTTGCGTCCTAATACGCCAAGCACTTCACCTTCTGCCACCTCGAAGCTGACGCCGTCCAAGGCGGTATGCTGGGTATGGTGACTCTTGCCAGTAAGGGCTTCTTTCAAGCGTTCGCGCGGTGAGGCAAACAATTTGAAGGATTTATGCAGGTCTTTAACAACAATCACTGTTATCTCCAGAAACGCTGCACGCGGCTAGCACACATGGCTAACACACGTCGCTAACTCAAGTACTTGTACACGTGCTATAGGCGTCGTCGTCAAAGCGAGTCGCGCAGGTCGCGCTCGGTGCGTTTTAGCAACCAAAATCCGACGTACAGTAACACAAGTGTTACCGCTAGCATGGCCAGCAGCCCGGTAGCCCCAGGAAGACGCTGGTATAAAATCAGCTCTCGATAGGCATCAATAAACTGAAACATGGGATTCAAGCTGATCAGCCCCAGCGCCCAGTCAGGTATAATGTCGTCAACGTAAACAATCGGTGTCAGCCAGAACCATACCGGCAGTAACACCGCAACGCCTTCGCGAATATCTTTTAAATACACGGCGAGAATTGCCAGCGAAAAGCCGAGCGCATAGGTAAATGCCAGTTGTAGGGTGAGTACCACGGGTATTGCCAGCCAGTGCCAATCGATGGGAAAACCGATCATTAGCAGGAATACCGCGAAGAATCCCATGCTGATCAGGTAAACAACAATTTCAGCCAATAGTACCGAGAGCGGCAGCGCGGCTAGCGATGTATTCACTTTGGTGATCATGCCCGCGCGTTCGATAAATAGGTTGGTTATGGTGCTTAGGCTTTTGGCGAAGGCGGTCCAGGCGAGAATGCCGCTGATCAGATAGATACTGTAGGTGAAGCGTTCCACCTCGGCACCAAAGCCTTCAAGCCGTGCGCCCATAATGGCAGAAAAAATCAGCACAAAGACCAAAATATTTATTAGCGGTGAGAGCAGCGTCCAGATTCGTCCCAGCACCGAGCCTTTGTGGCGATCCACCAGCTCTTGGCGGGTTAGCAGAATAATCAGTGGTAAATGCTGCCGCCACCAGCTCAGGGTTTGACGTACTCGTTTTTTCAATAACGGACGCATCTCGCGGTTACCTGGCAATGCCATGGGCATGGCTCCTTGGATAGGTCGCTGTGTTTTCTGACGAACATTGTTCGGTTAATAATTGGTCTCCAAGCACCGCAGCTAACCACTGCTCGCTGCTTTGCTGCCAGCCGAGATAAGGCATGCCATCAGAAGCAATCGTATGACCTTCCCGCCAGTCGCTAGCCCAGTCTTGCAGCGCCTGCGCTAGCGCTTGAGGTGTATCGGCGTCGAAGTAAGTCGCATAGTCACCCGCGACCTCGCGGAAAACCGGAATATCTCGGGCGAAAATAGCAATACCCTGGCGAGCAGCCTCAATCAGTGGCAGCCCAAACCCTTCACCGTAAGAGGCTGCCACAAGCACATCGCTTCGCCGATAGAGCTCTTCCAGCAGCGTATCGCTGGCACCTTCCGCCCAAAACAGCTGCTGGCCACGCCTCGGATGCCGTTTGATGCGGCGAATCAGGCCTTCTACCTGCCAGCCTTGCTTGCCCACCACCACCAGATTAATATCAGTGCATTCCGCCCAGCATTGCTCCATCGCGTCTAGCACTTGTTGATGCCCCTTGCGCGGTTCAATGGTGCCCACCATTAATAGGATCGGCCCACGACACCTGGCCAGCGGTTGCAACCATTGTTGCTCTGCTGTGCTTAATACCGCGCTCGTAGGTGGTTGAAAATCGGCTCCAAGGTGGAAGTGCTTGACCCAGGGCCGCTGCCCTTCCTGAAAGCCCTGCCGATCGAGCGCAGCATCAACTTCCTCGGCTACTTGGCGAGAGACACAAGTAATGCCATCTGCCAGCTCACTGACCGATGTAAACCATTCCTTCATCGTCGCTGGAATATGTTCAGGGAAACATGCAGGCAGTGATAAAGGCAGTAAATCATGCACAGTAAAATAAAACCTAACGCCGCTGGCACGCATTCGGCGCATAATGTGACCTGCTTGCTTGAGTAGCGGCGGCGCCCACTCCAAGGACACATAGCGATCGCCGGGGCGTGCTTCTACTGGCACATCGGGGCCCGGTGGCGCTAGTCCTAAGTGTTGGCTGGCAAAACCGCGGGCAAGATAGAAATCATCCCCCCCCCAGCGAATCAGCTCTATCCGCCAACCGGCAGGTGGGTAACGAAGAAGATAGTCGGCTACTCGGCGGGTAACGCGCTCAATCCCGGTTTTAAGGTCTTCCCAGGCAATAGTGCTAACATCAAACAGTAGCCGCGGTGCGTTTTCATCGGGTGTGGTATCCACCTCGCTTAGCACTTTTGTTAGTCGCTTGGCAGACTCAGCCTCTTGCAACTTGTCACTTAGCGGCTCGTGCGCTGCCAGTTGGTCAAGAAATCGTTCGTACTGGTAACGGGGCGCGATCAGTGGTGCCTCCAAAATCGCATGCCGATACTGCTCGGCCACCCGCTCTGGTGCCAGCATGGTGGTCACGTAAGCCCGCCCTGCCTGTCCCAGCCGTTCACGCTCGTCATCATCAGCAATTAGCTGACAAAGAGCTTGACGCAGCGGTGCTAACAGTTGCTGCTCGGGGTCATCGGCCAACTGCCAATGACTTTGCGAGGGCAGTTCCGCACTGCTGCCATGGGCGTTGGCAATCACTGCTAGTCCATGGGCCATCGCATCAATAATAGCGCCTGATGTCTCACCACGAGACTGGGTGCGTAGCTGTACGGCGATATCGGCGGCTTGCAGCCAACGCTGGTATTCCTGGCGAGAAGCATAGCCAGTGACAGTCACTTGGCAACCAAAGGGATGGCGCTTAATCCGACGCGCTAGCGTATGGCCGTACTCACCGCTGTGCTGCGCACCTACCAAGACCAGTCGCACCGGCTGGCTCGTGGCATTGACTAACGGCGGCTCGCTCTCTTCGAGATCACCTAAAAAGGCGTCCAGTAAAAGATGGGACAGTTTTTTGGGGTTAATGCCGCCGAAACTGGCAATGACTCGCTCATTGCTGGCGATTCCCAGCACCTTGCGAGCAGCCTGCTTGTCAAAGGGGGCTGGGAGTTGGCGTAAATGCGGAATTAAATACGTTGGGCCGGCTTGCCCTTGCTGCCACCGTTCGGCCAATGAGCGGGCAAAGGCGGAGTGGTAAATCAAACCACCTGCTGGGCGAGTTACCATACCATTCACTGGGTATTGCTCCGCTCCACGCGCGTTTTGTGCCGCCTCGGCATGTGCCAGCAGTGCCGAGTAGCCGTGATCAATATAAAGCTGCTGTACTAGCGCGTCAGGCTTCAAACCGCTTTCGTTAAGCCACCAAACAGCATCAAACAGGAAGTAATCGTGCAAGACCACAATCCCAGGATGCCGCTGTAGCAAACCGAATTGGTAGGCATGGTAAAGTGAATTCCCCACCTGATAAAGGGTGTAATCGAAGGATTCAGCTCGCTGCAGAAAAGTGTCAGCATTGATACATTCAAAAACACTGCTTAGCTCGCGATCTACTTCGGGCTGATCAACTACCAGCGTAATAGTAAAATGCGTGGCTAGATAAGGTAGTAATTCTGCACTGTAGTTGGCGATGCCCGTTGTTTGAGGCGGCAGTGGCGAAATAAAGGCCAGTGTCGGTTTGTCAGCATCAATACTTGAAGGCGTAGACGTCAGTTCGAGCGTCAGTCGCCTTTCACCCGTGGCAATATCGATTACCGCTGAGGGCATCAACGCATTAATCATATGCTGTACAACGATATCAGGCAAAGCGGCACTCACCGATGCCAGCGTTTCTTCCTGGTCGGGCAACAGCGTGTGACACTTTCTAGGCGCCACGCCGAGGCGAAACAGATGGCGGTGGCAGGCAACCAGACTAACTTCATCAAAACCAAGCAGCAAAACGTGAGCGCTGCCAGCAGGATTATCTGGCGTGAAAACCTCTGATAATGCCGCCAGCCAATCCTCTAGCTGGTTGAACTGTGATTTCTTACGGGCATCAACTATATAAAGGGTATCGTTATTCATGCAGATGCGGCTTCCTACGCTGTTCCAACCCGTCCATTAAACGCTGTTGACGTTCTCCATAGCCTTCGGTGCGATTTGGCGTTACTCCACCTCCGAATGTACCTGCCTGGACTAGACGAATCACCCAGCCTTTTAGCTTTGGAAAGGGCTGAAGTATGCGCTGCCCCAAGCGCCTAATTAGTGGATAGCTGATCAGTTTTTTCACTACGGGGCGCAGCACTCGTTTGACGGCAATCTGAATCACACGTCACTCCTTGGTAATAAGGTACGTTTCAGCGGTACTTCTTGGACGTTTAGTTGAGCTTTTCACTCACGAGTGTTTCCAGACGCTGGGTAAACACGGCATTGCTGAATGCCTCAGCTTGGAGGCGGCAAGCCTGCGGCGAGAATTCGTGCGCCTCAAATGCCTCGATAGCCGCGCTTAGGCTCGCTACAGTTTGCTCAGTAAAGTAAACACCGGTGGCTTGCTGGTGATGCTCCAAACCTTTGACAGTTTCAAGAGCGCCTCCATGCCCATAAGCAATGACCGGCGTACCGCAGGCTTGAGCTTCCAGTGGCACAATACCAAAGTCCTCATCAGCAGCGAATACAAAGGCCTGGGCGCGTTGCATAAGCTGATGCAGCTTTTCCCCCTGCAGGTAGCCTATAAGCTCAATGTGCGGGCTTCCTTCTGCCAGCCGTTTTAAGCGCTGAAACTCAGGTCCGTCACCAACCACTTTCAGTTGGCGTTTTAATGGATCCTGGGCAAAGGCTTGTATGATCAAATCCATGCGTTTATAAGGCACAAGCCGTGATGCCGCCAGGTAGTAGGGCTCCCTCTGGCCGATATGTAATGTAAAGCTGTCGGTGTCTACCGGTGGGTAGAGCACGTCTGCGTCGCGGCGGTAATACTTGGCAATACGCTGTGCGACGTTGTGGGAATTAGCTAGAAAGAAATCCACCTGGGTGGCCGTAAAGTAATCCCATTGGCGCAGGCGCTTGAGCGTTTTACGCACATACGCAGTCATGCCTGGCAATCGAAAGTGGCTATTTTCCAGGTAAGCTTCTTTCATATCCCAGGCGTAACGCATCGGCGTATGGCAATAGCAGATATGGGTTTGACCAGGATGTGTGATCACCCCTTTTGCCACTGCGTGGCTAGAGGAGATGACCAGATCAAAGCCGCGCAGGTCGAATTGCTCAATGGCATAGGGCATCAGTGGTAAACAATGGCGGTAAAAACGACTAATGAAGGGTAGGCGTTGGAGGCCGCTAGTATGAATACGGTGCTGGGTTAACCATGGGATGCTAGCGCGCTCAAGCGTATGCACTAAGGTGAATATTTCAGCTTGTGGGAAGACTTCTGCCAACCCTTTGAGCACTTTTTCAGCCCCACCATTAACCACCAACCAGTCATGTACAATGGCGACGCGAAGGTGCTGAAAACGTGTAGGGGCTACTTGCATGATGGACAGCTTTCCATGTCGAACGGAATAAAGCGCCATAGCTTAAAGTAAGCATGGCACTAGCTCCAGTGAATACGGCAAACAACCAGAGCTAGTGCCGTTGGTGATTTGCACATCGCTGTGTTGAGGACAGAGATCCTTGAGGGCGTTGTTAACGCGTTCTTGAGCGCTATTTTCACCGCCCTTGGGCGAAAAGACCTTGCTTCAACCTGCCCTAGCGCTCGTTATCGAATACTGCAGGAGAAGTCATTTCCAACTGCGATAGTTCTGGCAAACACACCGACGGATTGTGTAAAGAACATGCTTTCGTCCGTCTTCTATTCTCGCCCATATTTGTCGTTGTAACGCACAATGTCGTCTTCCCCAAGGTAGGATCCCGTTTGCACTTCAATAAGCTTGAGAGGAATCACGCCTGGGTTTTCCAGGCGATGTACAGTTCCCAATGGTATATAGGTGGATTCATCTTCGGAAAGCAGGAAACTATGTAAATTAGAGACATCCCCATGACCTTCGCCTTGGGTTACCTGGGCAGTGCCTTGAACCACAACCCAGTGCTCGGCACGATGATGGTGCATCTGCAAGGAGAGCTTGCCACCTGGTTTAACGACAATTTCTTTGACCTGAAAGCTATCCGTTAACACCATGGTGCGGTAATGCCCCCAGGGGCGATAAACCTGCTGATGCGACTGACACTCTTTTCGTCCCGCTGCCTTAAGGGCATTAACAATTAATTTGGTATTTTGCGCCTGACGACGATCGGCTACCAGCACGGCATCGTCGGTTTCGACAATGATCAGGTTATTAACCCCCACCGCTGCCACTAAGCGAGACTCGCTATATACCAAGCTGTCGTTGGTTTCATGGAGCATTACATCACCATGTATTGCGTTGCCGTTCTCTTTATCCTCGCTGGAGCGCAGCTCGTGGAGCGCGTCCCAGGCGCCTATGTCACTCCACCCTGGAGACATGGGCACAACGGCCGCCTGGTTAGTATGCTCCATTACAGCGTAGTCAATGGATTCGCTGCGACACTGTGCAAAGGCTTCTTCGGCAACACGCAGAAAGTCCATGTCTTCTGAGCGCTGCTCATAAGCGGCCTGGCAGTTGGTCAAAATGTCGGGGGCATAAGCTTTGAGAGCAGCTAAATAATTGCTGGCCTTGAACAAGAAGATGCCACTGTTCCATAGATAGTCGCCGCTGGCTAAGTAGCTTTCTGCTACCCCTAGATCAGGTTTTTCGACAAAGGCCTCAACGCTAAAACCTCCCTCCAGCGCCTGCCCACGTTTTATATAGCCATAGCCTGTGTGCGGCGAGGTTGGCGCAATACCGAAGGTTACCAACTTATCTTGCTGGCTCAGTAAGCGGCCTTTTTCTACGGCGTCAGCAAATGCCTTTACGTCTTTAATGACATGGTCAGCAGGCATTATCAGTAACTCGGCTTCCGGGTCGGTTTTGGCTACTGCTAATGCGGCAAGCGCTAATGCGGGAGCTGTGTTTCTACCGCAGGGCTCCAGAATGATTTGGCTCTTCTTAAAGCCGAGTTGATGCATTTGCTCAGCAACTAAAAAACGGTGCTCCTCGTTACATACGATGATGGGGTCACCTGCGTTGGTGACACCTTTTAGACGTAGCGCCGCCTCCTGAAGCAGGCTGACGTCGTCTCTATGCAAATTCAGAAACTGTTTTGGGTAGTGCTCACGCGATACAGGCCAAAGGCGCGAACCTGAGCCGCCAGATAAAATCACCGGTATGACCATATTTTCCTCGAAAACGTATTTTACAAACATCAAAAAAGGGGCTGGTATTACTGGGTGAATACCCAACACCGTGCTAGCACGTAACTTGCCACAGCAGCGACTACCACCGCTGTGGCGATGGCCCAAAGCCCGGTTACCCCCACCCCTAAGGCACCCGCTAGCACTAGGTTGTTAATACTAAATCCAGCGAGAGACATGACGGTAAAGCGCCATAGACTTGCACTGCGACGAAAAGTAACCCGCTGATGGCCTGCTAATGAGATGCCAAAGGCGACGCTATAGGCCAGCGCATTGACGATAAACTCATGAAGCGCTGGGAATACCATTATCATCAACGCTGCCGCCAGGATATGGGTCATTGATGCCGCTAGCCCAATAAGGCCGAAGCGCAGCATCTGCCATAGTTCAGCGAGTGGAGGTGTATTCGTCACTGGTGTCCGCCACGATGTATAAGGGCCGCTGTTTACTTTCAATAAAAAGACGGCCGATGTATTCACCTAAAATACCGATAGAGAGCAGCTGCATACCGCCAAAAAATAAAACAGCTGTCATCAATGATGCATAGCCTGGCGCATCGCGCCCGAGAAACAACACTTGGCTAACGATGATGATAATATAGATAAACGCCAAGCAGGCGATGAGCCCGCCAATATACGACCATATGCGCAGCGGCAGCGTACTAAAACTAAACATGCCATCTAAGGCAAAGTTCCATAATTTCCAATAATTAAATTTAGATTCCCCCTTCAGCCGTGCGGGACGTCGATATGGAACGCCAATACTTCGATAACCGACCCAGGCATAGAGCCCTTTCATGAAGCGGTTACGCTCCGGCATTGAGCGCAGGGCTTCGATCATGCGACGATCAATCAAACGAAAATCACCAGCGTTTTCAGGGATCGGCGTTTCAGTAATACGGTTAAAAAGCCGATAGAAGCCACTGGCCGAATGACGCTTAGCGGCCGTATCATCAGGGCGTTCGCTGCGAATACCGTAAACCATATCGACACGTTGCTGCTGCCAAATCGTGACAAATTCCAGAATGAGCTCGGGCGGGTCCTGAAGATCCACATCAATGGGCACCGCCGCATCGCCATGTGCGTTGAGCAAGCCAGCCGAGAGCGCTGCTTCTTTACCGAAATTGCGGCTTAGCGCAATAAACCCAACGCTTTCGTAGCATTCAGATAGCCGTTTTATCTCGCGCTGGGTTCCATCTGTTGAACCGTCATCAACCATCAAAATACGCCACTGCCACGGAGCGTCGGCCAGCACGCTGTGCACTCGTTGAACAAAGGTCGTTACGGTATCGACCTCGTTAAACACTGGAACGACAAGCGTAATGAGAGGGGGAGTATTAACGTCCATGCGAACCTTTATTGAGTGGCTTGTGGTGACAACGGTGAGTAACGACCTGACGAAACCGCAACGGGTTGCCATAGAATGGTGACGTTTTCATGCGTCACACAGGCCCAACTGGCTAATCGACACGCTTGTTGCGAGAGCTCGTGGTCGGTTATCAAATACACATGCCCTTCGGGCAATTCACCTTGTGCCAAATGGCGGCGGTAAGTTTGTGTTGCTGTGTCGATGATTTGTTGATTTGCCCTGGCAAGGTAGGCAACGTTGATCGAGAGATGGTGTTCTGCTGCCAACCACAAGTAGGGTTTAATGGCATCAAGGTCATGTGCTGGAAAGGCGATCAAGCTGTCGTGTGATGCCCATACCTGACTTAACTCGTCATCCTTCAATACGTCGTAAGCACGGGGGTCGACACGACTGGCTTCGACTTGATTTTTAACCTTGTTTCGCATGAAGCTGTAAAGCTCGCGCAAATCTTCTCTTTGCACCACCATGGCTAGAACCAGCAACGGTAACAGCCAGCGTGCTCTCATATTTTGGGCAAGCTGGATAAACGTAATAACCAATAGTAAGTAAAGTAGCGGCCATACCATTCTACCGCTTGACCGTAGATAATCTTTGAACGGCTCAAACAACATGTCGTAGTAGAGCGGAATACTGCCTTGGCCTATCGATACTTCTCCAGCCATAGCGAATGCAAACAGGCCAACGGAGGCTATCCAAGCTGGTAGCCAGCGGTGATCAACTAACGCTTCTTGAGGGTAGCCATCATTATTTACTGCATTAACGCTTGCTAGATTTACCCCGCGATTAAACCAGGTGCTGACTATCAGCGCTAACCACAGCAGCAAAACACCTGCGCCAACATAGGCCATACCTTCGTACTGACCTTCTTTAGCGGGCTGCCAGCCGGGAAAAAGCACTGATAGTGACGTAAAATTGTCGTTAAAAAACCATGCCGATGAACGCGGATTGAAAAACGTCAGTAGTTCAGCGGAATAAAAGCCGTAGCCACCCGACGCGGCGCTTTGGCTATCTAAATGAAAGTAGCCTGCCCCCCACATCACAACGAGGATAGTGCAGGGTGTCGCCCCCCCCATCAGCCACCACGCTTGATAGCTGTAGAGCACACTCATTATATGCTGTCGTACTGGCTTGTCTCTTGTGTCAATCGCCCCTTTCACCACCCTATAGCTAATCGATAACCACCAAACCGCCCAAAATACACCCGCCATAAAAAAAAGATAAAAGTGCATCAAGACAGCCACTGTTAGCAGCAACAGCCAGCGAATTGCCCCGTTGAGGCTATGCTTTTCGGGTGTAAGTGTAAGCTCAATAGCAAGCAGAATTATCCAATGCGCAGTTAAGGCTTCGTGGCCTTGAATACCGATACCGCGCAAAATAACGATGGGCAAGCTGCTGATGAGCAATGCACCAGCTAGCGCTGCATAGGCGGGAACACCGACGCGCAGTAGTAACCGACAAGCTACTAAACCGTTCAAACAATAATTAATGACAATGGCTAGCCCTAAATATTGAAAAGTGTCGGGCAGCCAGTGGTGAAACAGTTTTAGAGGAATAGCGTAAAGCGGTATTGAGTCAGTATAGACAATACTTGTGGATAGTTCAGTGGCTAGCGTTTTCACGGCCCCTAGGGGCCAGCCCCACGGCTCCTGACGGAAAAACTGCCAACCAATGTAATGTTGAAAAGAGTCACCTTCGCGTAAAAGCCAATCAGCATCGCGAGGGTCCAGCATGCCACGGTAAAAATAAACAGCTAACAGTGCTGATAGAATGCCAGCACCAACTGCCGTGATCGCCCCGTGCTTTTCGTACCACCAGCGCCACGTCCCTGTCATCTTCATTGGTCGCTTACTCTAAGGCTGTCGATTCACAAATCCATGCGTGATGGTCATGGCGAGTATTTTGAGATCAAACCCCAACGACCACCGTTCTATATAATAAATATCGTACTCTACCCTCTTTTCCATCAACTTGACGTCGTCCGTGATGCCCCGCAGGCCGTTTACCTGGGCCCAACCTGTCATACCCGGCTTGACGCGATGACGCTGCATGTAGATATCAATGTGGTCTTTATAGTGGTCGTTGTGATCCATGGCGTGGGGCCTTGGGCCAACAAGCGACATTCGGCCTTGTAGTACGTTATAAAGCTGGGGAAACTCATCTAAGCTGGTACGTCGTAAAAAGCGCCCCAATGGCGTTACACGGTCATCATCGTAGGCAGCCTGCTGCGTTGTATCGCTTTTGTGCAGACGCATGGTTCTAAATTTATAAATTTTGAAGCGCTTTCCGTCTAGGCCATGCCGCTCTTGCTTGAATAATACCGGCCCACCCATTTGCCAACGAATTGCCGCTGCAACTGCTAACATTATCGGGCTAAAAAGCACAAAGAGCACTAGACCTAGCACGCGGTCTTCCAGTGCTTTAATAAAACGCATGGAGCCACTAAGCGGGGTGTAATTAAGTTCTAATGAGTAGAGGCCCGCCACCTGCGTAATACGGTGGTTCAACAAGCGTATATCAGGTAAGTCGGGGAAAAAGCGAATACTAGAGGGAATACCGGCAAGCAGACGCATTAAGTGGCGCACGCGATTACCTTGAACCAGGGGGTAACCTATCCATATTTCGTCAAAATTGCGCTGAAAAATGTTCTCTTGGGCGAAAGCAGCCATTTTGTGAAAAAAAGTCGTGTCGTCTTCATCAATATAATGACCTACCACTACATACCCCGCATGGGGTGTTTCAATGACTTTTTTTTCTAATAGGGCGATATTATCCTTTTTACCAATTAACAGCACTCGCTTTAAGTTATGCCCTTGTGCGCGCAGGCGCCTCAAGTATCCGTACAGCAACGTACGCATTACACTGCCCACTGCTAGCACCGATAATGCAGAAACACCCATCCACAAACGAGAGAAACTCTGTGTGCCTTTAATGGCAACAAGCAATAGGCTGAGCAGGGCAATAGTCGCTACCCAGGTCACAAGGTAAATACCGAGCATGGTGTAAAGGCTGCGCCCACGCCAAGGCTGGTAGAGCCCGAATAGCTCACCTACAGCGGGTAGCAACAGGCTGCCAATAAGTATCAAGAAAAGGTAGTCATTGCCATCGTGGTCGATATCGGGCATCAGCCAAAGAGTAGCCAATGCTACTAACGTGGCTATACCCGCATCAAAGCAACGCATCGCGCGACGCAACCACTCACTACCTTGGCTTGTTTTTATAACGGCCATAGTATGATGGCTACCGAGCTACCTGCGCTGACGTGGACATTGAGGCCAGTAGCGCCATAATGCGAGCCAAGTCATCGCTTTCCAAGCTCCCGACTGCAGCATGCAGCGCCAGCGTGTCCAAGGCATAATTACCCACGGTATCAACGTACTGAATACGCTGATCATAAAGACTCGCACGAGCATCAAGCACATCGACAAGATCGCGTAGTCCTAATTGTTCACCTCGTTCGGCGGCATCTAAAAACAGTTGACTCGATGAAATAGCTTGATTCAACGCCTCCAAGCGACGTTCGCCACCGTTAAGTGCTCTGATACGCTGCCGCACCTCTTGGATCGCAAGGTTGCGTTCATTATCGAGAGCAGCCAACCCTGCCTCTATACGCTTTTCACCTTGCCGAACGCTGGCATTAGTGTAGCCACCACGATATATAGGTACGCTTAATTCCACGCTCGCCCGGTAGTCTTCGCTTTCTCTCAGTTCATCGTCACTGACCCGATCTGAATAACTAAGATTTAGGTTTAGCTCGGGGTAGTAACCAGAGCGCCTGACGCTACTATCAGCCTGGACGACCTGTTGCTCTTCGCTAGCATATAGGACATTCAAGTTTTGATTAGTGCGGGCGATCCACGCTTCGGGATCACCAATATCATTATTGAGGGTAACCGTCGTAAGTTCGCCAGGCGCAGAGCTTTGAAATTCGGGCATCACGCCAGTGAGGCGCTCTAATTCGCTTAAAGCATTATCTAGCTCGTTTTCTGCCTCAACAGCATCGGATACCGCCTGATCATACCTGGATTGGGCTTCCAATAGGTCTACTCGATTCCCCACCCCTAAATCAAACGCACGACTTGCTTGGCGGACTTGCAGATCAAGTGACTTTTGCTGGGCTTCCAGCAGCCCAGAACGCTGTGCAGCTAAATAGGCTTTTACATAAGCTTCGCTTACCTGTATCGCCAGCTCTTGTTCTACAACGGCAAGCTGTAGTTCAGCAGCACTTACCTGGGCACTGGCAACATCCATTTTCCTCCAGCGCTCTAGGCTGAAAAGTGGTTGCTGTAGCTGAACTTGATAGTAGGTTTCATCAATTTCGCCGGGCCTTGTTGCGGGTTGACCTAAATCTTCATCACCAACGGTTTGGATATTTGTAGAATCTTGCCATAAGTACCCTCCAGTTGCGCTGATTTGGGGCAGCAGCTGTGAGCGGGCCATAGGTACTTCTTCTTGAGTAGCATCTAGCTCGTATCGCTGACGAGTAAGGTCTGAGTCGTGACGCAGTGCCCGGGCAAATAGCTCAGGCAATGATGGCAGCGTTTGGGGTTGTGACTCCGAATTAGCCAACGCTTCTAGTTCAGTAAGCGCTTGATCATCTGCGGTAACATCGTTTTGTGCCAATGCCGGCTGACTAAGCAGCGCAACTGCAAGTACAAGCGCACTCAGGTTAAAAGGTGTCGTCCGTGTCATTAATCCTCCCGGATAGCACGCGATAGCATGTCAGTAACTGGTTTGGCGATGTAACTAGCAAAAGTACGCTCACCAGTACGGATCATGACTTCAGCAGGCATACCTGAAAGCAGGTGCATTTGCTCCGTCATGTCCTCTTTTCCTTCATCAGTTACCCGAATGCGCGTTTTATAGTAATTCTGACCGGTCGCCTCATCTTCGAAACTATCGGCGCTGATGTGAATAATCTCACCATCAATTACATTTGTTAGTCGCTGGTTGAAAGCGGAAAAACGAATTTCAGCAAGCTGGCCTATGAAGAGGTTATCGATATCACGCGTTGGAACACGAGCTTCCACCACAAAGCCGTCATCTGACGGAACCACTTCCATGATGGGATCCCCAGGTCGAATAACAGCACCGACTGTATGAACTTGGCGGCCCACCACGGTACCCGAAACTGGGGCGCTCACAACGGTTCGATTGACTTGGTCGGTCAACGAGGTAATGCGCTCCTCCGCTTCCGCTATTTGCGCTTGAGCATTGCGCAGCTGTTCACCTACTTCGGCCTGAAACTCCTGTTGAGTGATCTCTTTTTGCATACGAATTTCGCTGATTTGCGAACGAAGCTGAGCAATATTAGATTGGAACTCAGCATTGTCGCCTTCGTATTGCAACACTTGACGCTCGAGTTCGCGCAGGCGCTGGTTGTCGCCGAGGCCTTCGCGATACAACGAACGGAAGTCTTCCGCTTCTGAACGCAATGAGTTAATGCGCTGGTTATTAACTCGTTCACGCGCTTCTAGACCATCAATCTGCTCTTGCATTTGAATGATCTGCTGATCCATTGAGTCTAGTGTACTGAGCAGCGATTGACGGCGCGCATGAAACAAACTTTGCTGAACAGCTGTTACCTGTTGGATCCTATCGTTATCCACCGACATCAGCTCTTCGGGCATCTCAAGCGTTTCGGCGCCTTGCTGTTCTGCTAGTAAGCGCACTTCCATCGCTCGGTTTATATAGTATTGAGATTGAGCAATTTCAAGTTGCGAGCGCACCTGAGTATCGCTCAATATAACTAGAGGCTGCCCGGCCTTTACTTTGTCACCATCTTCCACCAAAAGCTCTCGCACAATGCCACCTTCAAGGTGCTGCACCGTGCGCTTAAACGACTCCATAGATACATTACCTGGGGCTACCACAGCTACCGCCAATGAAGCTGTCACAGACCACAATACGAACCCGCCAAGCGCTATACCTAGAATAGCGTAACCGAGCTTACGATAGCCTTTATCACTGGTTGGTAACTTCTCTTGAGCCTCACCTTCAATGGTAGCTGGGCCTTGTGGCGTTACATCAATTTCGCTTTTGGCTGGGAGCTGATCTTTGTGACTGCTCATATTACGACTCCTCACTACCACGACCACCTGAAATGGCGGAGAGGCGAGCTGAACCCTGTTGGCCTACTTGAGGGCGTGGCTTTTTGGCAAACTGGGCAAGTACTTGGTCTCGGGGGCCAAACATACTGACTTGGCCTTCTTTCATGACCAAAAGCTTGTCCATTGTTTTTAGTACGCTAGTTCGATGACTTATTACAAATAGCGTTGTACCTTCTGCTTTTAATTGAGCAATGGCTTGGCTCAGCGCTCGTTCACCAGCGTCATCGAGATTGGCATTTGGCTCGTCTAGCACTACCAACACTGGGTTACCATATAAGGCGCGTGCTAACCCTAAGCGCTGGCGCTGACCACCAGAGAGTGCACCGCTATTTGAGGCAATAATCGTGTCGTACCCATCAGACAGTTCCAACACCATTTCATGAACGCCTGCTTTTTTGGCGGCTGCAACGACTTTCTCTGGATCAACATTGCCAAACCGGGCAATGTTCTCGCTGATGGTGCCATCAAAGAGTTCGATATCTTGGGGTAAATAGCCGATATAGGGGCCTAGCTCGTCACGGTTGTATTGATTAATTGCTCCGCCATCAAGCCTTACGTCGCCCACCTGTGTTGGCCATATCCCCAGCAGCACGCGGGCAAGCGTTGATTTGCCTGCCGCACTAGGGCCGATGATGCCAACATGCTCACCTTTAGCGACACTAAAATTGATGCCTCGGATGGTGGCCATACGCGTACCTGGAGGAGCAGCAGCTACGTTTTCTATATCAACAACACCTTGTGGAGCAGGCAGCGACATGTGGGACTGTTCGCCTGGAATCTGTACTAGAAGCTCGTTTAACCGGCCATAGGCACCACGCGCCGATACAAAGCCTTTCCAGCCACCTATCATTTGATCGATAGGGGCCAGCGCACGTCCCATAAGGATAGAACCCGCAATCATCATACCGGGGGTCATTTCACCTTCGAGCACTAAGAGCGCACCCAGGCCAAGAATCAATGACTGGAACAGTAAGCGCATCACTTTAGATGTATTCGTTAACGCGCCTGCTCGGTCGCTTGCTTGCGACTGCTTAGCAAGAAACTCATGATGGCGCTTTGACCAGCGCCCCATAATGCCAGGCAGCATGCCCATTGCATGAAGCACTTCAGCGTTACGTAAGTTAGAGTTGGCTAGGTTTTGCGCTTGAATCTGTTCACTATTAGCTTCAGCAAGCAAGGTTTTTGTAGACTTCTCATTAGCCACCGCTAGCGCAAATAAAATAATACCCGCACAGGTAGCAAACACCCCGAGCCAGGGGTGGAAAATAAACAGAATACCTAGGTAAACCGGCACCCAAGGGGCATCAAAAAAAGCAAACAGGCCATTTCCGGTAAGAAATTGTCGCAAGCTGGTCAGGTCATTAAGCGGCTGGGCACTTTGGCTGCCAGGGGACATTATGCTACGTCGAAACATGGCGCTGTAGAGGCGCTGATTGATAGTGGTATCTAAACGGTTCCCTATCCTCACCAACATCCTTGAACGTACCAGTTCCAGCCCGCCCATCACCATAAATAGAAATACGACGACGAGCGTCAACATGATCAGCGTATCGAGACTTTGCGTGGTGAGCACGCGGTCATACACTTGGAGCATGTACATGGGGGGAACTAGCATCAGCAAATTGACGAACATGCTAAAAAAGCCCACCGATACAAACGAACCCTTACAGGCGCTTAATGCACGCTGTAGATCCGTTGCTTCCTGTTGCTTTGCCATGGAGGGATCACCGTTGAATCAAAAGAAGTCACGCGAAGATTATCGCGGCAGCATAACAGAAACGCCCCTGCCTAGGGTAGGGGCGTTATGAGAGTAAAAACTGTCAGGAAGGGGGTCGAGCTTATCTATACCCAACCCAAGGTCTGCAAATAAACCGTTAACCAAACAGCATCATGCTCTCATCTGACTCGGTAAAACCAACCATAACGGCGCCTCGCTCGGCACCATTATCCAACTGATCCAACCAGAACTCTTTACCTGCCGAATCAGACGTTCTCTCGAGTACGTTTGAATACATCAGTTCAATAAAGGCGTCGTCTTCTAGATTCCCGTTTTGACTATTGAACTCAGCTGACGCAATAAAGCTGTTGGCAATATCACCTAAACCAGTAGTCTCCTTAATTTCCAACCAGTACCCCAACCCTTTACCATCCGCATCGCGATCAAAGGCAGCATCGTAAAGGCGCAATAGTGGGTCAACAGGCGCGCTGAAGACTGCATCGCTACGCTCATCAAGGTTTTGGATGCGCAGGTCTTCGCTGGCAGGGGTTTCTTCTTCGCTAAATGGCGTTTCGCTGAACATGCTGGCCATGTATTCAGCAAAGGCATCCTGCTCAGTGCCCTTATCGGCGAAGGTAAACTGGCCATCATCTACAAACGCGTCCATAAGATCCACGCGGTCTTGATAGCTGCCTTCATCTAACGGATAACCGTCGCCGCCGTCGGCTAAAAAGCCTAAGGTAACGACTTTGATGCTCTCTTCAGCATCACCTACCAAGCGGCCATTGGCGACCAGTACATCGTTTACACTGCCATCCTCATTAACGATTACCGCATTTTGGATGCGCTCGCCAGCGGGTTGACTTACATCAAAGCTGTATTGGATACCGCCCACCTGGGCAAACTGACCAGCAGTGACACCCGGCGCTGACGCTGCTACCGCATGCTCCAGGATATCCAATAGCGTGCTACGCGTGACGGTAATGATGGTCAGGTCGTTATTGAAGCGTAGCGATGACGCTGCATCCAGCTGGGATACACCCCCTTCCGGCTTGCCGATAGCGGGGTTGGCGCCCGGCACCTGATAGCTGGGCTCGCTATCGCTTCCTTCCACCACGACATCACCAATCGGCTCACGAATACCACCGCCGTTCTTAAACGATACCAGTACCTCGGCATCCAGCTGTTTGGCGTACCAGAGGTTGGCGTCGGCAGTCAGGTTACCCAGGTTGGTCTCTTCGGTACGCACTGCGCCCCGCTCCCCCACCAGATAAACATCGGTTAAACCAAGGATGTTGCCGTCTTGTTCAGCAACGAATTCCCCTACGGCGCCGACTAGGTCGTTGGCCACATCCCCTTTGGTGCCTTCAGCAAAGGCGCTTTCAAGGTCGCCCCATAGCGCTTCTACCTGTTCGTCAGTGGTGGCATAAACGCCTGAGGTGTTCTCATCGATTGAATCGGCAACAACCCGCCCCTGTTCGTCAAACTCCACCACCAGCTCGGCAACGTAGCGCCAGCCACCATCAGTATTCACTACCACGACATCATTACCTGAGGCGTCCTGGGTAACAATGGGGTATGAGTCATAGGGCTCGCCCGCTCCTGGAAACAAGCCGCGGTCTTGATCTTCTTGATCCGCTAGCAGGCTATTGGAACCACCGGCAATGACGATATCGACCCCATCCAGCAGTGTCGCTAGCTCTTCTTCAAACTGAATTTGCTGAAGGTGCGAACTGAGGATGATCTTATTGATGCCCTGCGATTCTAGGTCATCAATGACTGGCTGAATCAGGTCGGCCAGGGCCTGCATGTCGTTACTACCCCCTGTCAGCACGTCTACATCACCTGGCGAAGAGATGCTTTCAAGGATTTGGGTAGTTACGCCAATAATGCCAATTTTTTCACCACCACGCTCGGCAATCACCGCCGGGGCTAGCTTAGGCTTATTAGCGCCAGCTAATAGCTCTTCCAAAGTAGCTTGGAAAGCGTCTTGGCTGAATAACTCATTGGTAGCCAGCTCGCTTAGGGCGGCATCAGCGGAGAAATCCAGGTTGGCTGAGAGGTAAGGGAACTGCGAGCCCAGCCATTCAATTTCAGCAGCCGTAGCGCCGTTAACCACAGGCGCGATCATTGCAGCAATTAGATCAGTGCCTAGATCAAACTCGTGATTGCCCAATGTCACGGCCGCAGCGTCGACCAGATCCATCAACAGAGTCTCAACACGCCCAGAGGCCGCCGTGATTCCGCTCATGGAACCCGCTTCTAGCCCATAAATCTCTTCAACCGCGGCTTGGAAGGCCGTTTGTAAGCTTGAATCAGCGGCGGCGTTCAAATACGGCCCGGGCAGAACTAAATCACCCGAACCGACAAACAGCGAGTTGGCGTACTGATCTTCTAAGTGATCCACGATAGAAATGAAATTGGGTGCGTTAAGCAGATCTCCCCCTCCCCCTTCCATATCGGCTGCGTGTAGGAGTTGAAGTTGGAAGTTACTCATGGCGATTCCCTTTTTTAATCCGTGGAAAAATAGGCAATCGTGAGATTACGCAATCAACCATTGCAAATACGTGACGCTTTAAAGAAAAAGTATACTAGCGTCGCCAAAAAATCACTTCGTAATCCAAGCATCATTAAAATAAAACATTTAAGTCATTTAATTGCTATGACTTAGTAATAAATTCAACCTTTCTATTCATTCTGAGAGGGCTGGTTAAATGACCAATTTTGAGCTTGTTTCTACGTTATATCACGATATTTTGTTGCGTGAGCCGGATGAGGCTGGTGCTAATTATTGGACTGCCGCCCTGGATAGCGGAACTGTTGATGTCGCAACCACTCTTGACTCAATGGTGACCAGCGATGAATTTCAGCTGCAAATCCAGCCTATTATTACGCTCTATAGTGTTCACCTATTACGTACGGCCGACCCTGCAGGCCTCGCGTACTGGGTCAATGAGTACCGCAACGGCTTAGCATTGGAAGAGATTTCCAATAGTTTTCAAGCGTCTAATGAGTTTGAAGCCACCGTTTCCAACTTGAACGATACCACTTGGCTAAATCAACTCTACAACAGTGTTTTGAACCGTGAGCCTGACCCAGAAGGCTTAGTGTACTGGTCAGCGCTGCTGGCGGACGGGCTGTCTCGTGAGGAGCTTGCCGCAGCATTTATGAACAGCAGCGAAAGCATTGAACAGCAACCAGCACGTGTATTAGCTCCTTTACTCGGCGATGGCTCCAGCGTGGATGATGTTGCATCGCTACTGAGTCGTTATATTGAGCAGCTTGAGAGTGAGCCAGAAGAACCTGAAGAACCAACAGAACCTGAAGAACCAACAGAACCTGAGGAGCCAACAGAACCTGAGGAGCCAACAGAACCTGAAGAGCCAACAGAACCTGAAGAGCCAACAGAACCTGAAGAGCCCAACAACCCAACTGACCCCAGTCAGCCTGAGCCAAGCAACCCAAACTTCAATCTGGGAGAGCGCTACCACACGGGCACTTCTGACGCTTCAGCAGCGATTGCCGTGGGTGAGGGTTTCATACTGGTGGCGGATGACGAAGACCAAGTGTTACGCCTCTATGAGCGCGACACTGACGGCGCCCCTCTGGCGGAAATTAACCTAAATACTGCTCTGGGTTTGAATGACACCCAAGAGGTGGACTTGGAAGCGGTGGCGACTTATCAGGGTACCCACTACTGGCTAGGCTCCCACGAGAGCAGCCAGCGCTCAATGATTTTCGCCACTGAAGTGACAGGTGATAACGCTGAGAGTTTGAGCATCGAGGTGACGGGCCAGTTTACCGATTTAGCCAGCCAGCTTAACGACTGGGATGCCCAAAATGGCCATGGGCTTGGTGAAAATGCGCTGAGCCTCTCGTTAGGGGTCAATATTGAAGGCGCTGTGTTTATCGGTGATTCCCTTTATCTTGGCCTACGCTCGCCGTTGGATGATGACTTCGCACAATTAGTGCCCGTTGAAAATGTGATTGACCTAGTCGCTGGAGAGGCTAACGAAGCTTCCTTTGGCGATCCCCTGCGTTTAGACCTGGATGGTCGCGCTGTGCGCTCTATTGAATCTGCTGGCGATGAAGGTTATCTGATCCTGGCGGGCCCGGTTAACGATGACGACGACGTAGGTTTTGGTCTTTACCTATGGGATGGCGATTATGCCGTTCGTGAAATAGACGGCCCGGATCTCAATACCCTACCGGACGCACTGACGGCGAAGCCGGAATCACTTTTCGATGTCTCCATTACCGAGTCGGGCGTTACTGCGAGCGTGCTGTTTGATAGCGGTACGGTGGATTGGTTAGAGGATGGTCAAGAGTCTAAGGATCTGCCCGCCGAACAGCAGCGCTTTGTGAGCACAGACATTGAGTTCAACCTGCCTGATTTTGCACCTCAGGCCGGTGACATTGCGATTACTGCGGTCAGTGGTAGCGAAAAATCCTTCCAGTTCGTAGCATTGAAGGGTATCAGCGAAGGTGCGGAAATTACCTTTACTGACTCAGGCTGGGCAGGCGATGGCTTCCGTGCCAGCGAAGGCGCCGTTCAGTGGACTGCGCCTGAAGGCGGCGTACCTGCAGGCACGGTTGTTACTTACACTGCGGATTCTCCGCAATTCACTACTGCTAACAGCAGCGAGGTGGGTAATAACGGGTTTAATCTTTCGGTCAGCGGTGACCAAGTACTTGCTTTCGTCGGCGAGGCTAGCGACCCAACATTTATCTACGCGGCTCAAACCAACAGCGATGCGTGGCAGGAAACTGCTGACTCCTCTAATAATTCTGCCCTGCCGCCTGGCCTTGAAGAGGGTGTCACGGCGGTTGCCGTTGGCAGCGCACGCAACGCCGCCTTTACCGGTAATGGCTTCGGCACGGCGGAGGAGCTATTAAGCGCCGTTGGCAACCCTGAAAATTGGTCATTTGAGTACGCTGAATTACCCACCAATGCCACCACTGACTTTCATGTGGGCACGATGGAAGCTCCTTATGTGCCGGGCGAGCGCGATATTGGTTTAGCCATCACCGAGATATGGTCGGGCCAAAGCGGTTCTGACGTCACCGCTGATTGGTTTGAAGTAACCAACCGTTCGTCTGAAGCGCTTGATTTCAGCAATATGCCGCTTTACTACGATGATGACAGTGCCGATCCCATAGATGCTATAGAAATTAAGGGGCTAAGCTCGCTGGCTCCTGGTGAATCAGCGATTATTATGGTCGATGGCGATGCCGAATCAGTTGCGGAATTCCGTTCAGCGTGGAGCAACCTGGATAATATCGATGCCTTGAAAATCGGTTATGCCGAGAATGCTTCTGGCCTGGGCGGTGGCGGCGATGCCGTAACGCTGTGGCAAGGTGACCCACGTGTTGATGGCAACCAGGTGGCAATGGAAGCCTACCCAGATACCGACGGGTTTGACGCCGCTTCCTGGGATGTGAATTTAGGCAAATTCACCACCACTGATACTGAGGGGGCGATTAGCTCTGATGCACTGGGCGGTGATGGTAGTGATGTACCCGCCGTAGCGTCACCTGGGCTAGCTAATCAGCCCCAGGTAGATATTACGCTGATTTCTGCAGTACAGGGTGACTCGAGCAGTAGCACTTTAGAGGGTGAAAACGTTACGCTTGAAGCCATCGTCACTATGGTAGCGCCTGGTTTGGATGGCTTCTTCCTGCAAGAGGAAGATAGCGATAACGACAATAATGCCGAGACGTCAGAAGGTATTTTTGTGTACGCGGGTAGCGGTAGTGGCGATTGGCTGGAGCAGCTCACTGCCGGTGATCAAATTCGCATTAGCGGCGAGGTCTCAGAGTATTTCGAGAAAACGCAGTTAACTGCCGAACGCAACAGCCTTGAGGTGCTGGCTAACGATGTGCCTTTGCCTGAAAGCCAGCGAATCATCATGCCCTTTACCGACAAACAAGGCCTGGAAGCCTTTGAAGGTATGCGCGTAGCCATTGAAGCGCTGGACGGTGAGCCGTTGGTGGTCACTGAGCTTTACGAGCTGGGCCGTTACGGCGAAGTTACGCTTGCATCAGGGGGCCGCTTAGAGCAGTTCACGGAAGTCAACGAGCCTGATGTGGCAGGCTATAGCGCTTGGCTTGACGACGCCGAGGCACGCACCATTAAAATCGATGATGCGAATTCGGCACAAAACGCTGATCCGATTATTTATGGTCGTAACGGTGAGGAGCTTTCTGGTTCTAACCCGCTGCGCGGTGGAGATGAGCTTCAGACTCTCGAAGGCGTGCTTGATTACAACTTCGAAGAGTGGAAAGTCCAAAACGTCGAAGGCCTGGACTTTACCGGCGCTGAGCGTCCGGCAACACCTGATACAGATGCTCTGGGTGATGCCGATATTACAGTGGCCTCTTTCAATGTATTGAACTACTTCACTACCCTGGATGAAAACGGCAACAAAACAGAGACCTTAAATGGCACTCTGCATGATCCACGCGGCGCCAATAATGCTGAAGAGTTTGCCCGTCAGGAAGCCAAAATCGTCGAGGCAATTAATACCAGCGGTGCTGATGTGGTGGGGCTCATGGAAATCGAGAACAACGGTTATGGTGACGATAGCGCCATTGCAACGTTGGTTGATGCGCTGAATGCAGATGTGCAGGATAAAAACATTCAGGATGTCACTTGGGCTTACAGCGTCCCCGAAGATGGGAATGGCAACACCACTAGCCCTGGGGATGATGCCATTGCGGTTGGGGTCATCTACAACAGTCAGGCGGTGACACCTACTGGCGCTGCAGCCACTAAAACCGATGGGGCTTTCGCTACTGCAAACCGCGCACCGGTGATGCAAACCTTTGAAGATAGTAATGGTGAAACCTTTTCGGTGGTGGTTAACCACTTTAAATCCAAAGGCAGTGTCGTCAATGGTGAAGACGCTATCGGCGACGGACAGGCCAACAACAACCCCACACGGGTCGAGGCCGCGGAGGAATTGCTTGAATGGCTATCCACCAACCCCACCGGTAGCAATGACAGCGACGTGCTGATTCTTGGTGACTTGAACTCTTATGCCATGGAAGACCCCATCATGACCCTGACCGATGCGGGCTATACCCTTCAGGACGATGATTACAGCTATGTCTTTGATGGATTCTGGGGTTCGTTGGATCATGCGTTAGCCAGTGAAACGCTCGCAAAACAGGTCACGGGCACCACGACTTGGCATATCAATGCGGATGAAGCATCGGCATTGGATTATAACACCGACTTCACTAATGATCGTCAGGATGACAACCTATACGCCGATGATGCGTTCCGTAGTTCAGACCACGATCCTATCTTAGTAGGCCTGAACTTAGGCCTAGCTGAAGCTTAATTAAACGTACTACCTTTTGAGATGGCCTCCGCTTGCGGAGGCCATTTTTTGTCTTACTAGCCATTACCCCTGATCGCTTCAGCGCTCAAAGCGCCCCGTAGCGCTTCCCGCCTAGGGTGTTAAACTCACCGCAAGCACTTTTTTCAGGAGAAATACATTGGGTTCAGTACGTTCGACTACCGCTATTATTCATGACAGCGGCATTGCTTTTGGTACCAGCGGCGCACGAGGGCTGGTTGAACAGTTTACCGATGAAGTATGTGCAGCTTTCACCGTGGCATTTATTACCGCCATGCGGGACTCTTTTCCAGTAGAACGTATTGCGCTAGGTATGGATCGCCGCCCCAGCAGCCCGGCGATGGCAGCCGCCTGTACCAGTGCGGCCCATACGCTAGGAGTAAAGGTCAATGACTATGGCGTACTGCCTACGCCTGCCCTGGCGTTAAAGGCAATGGCGGATGGCATACCTTGCATCATGATTACCGGCAGCCATATACCGTTTGACCGTAACGGCATCAAGTTTTACCGCCCTGATGGCGAGATTACCAAAGCTGATGAAACCGCTATTCTTAATGCTGAGGCGGCTATGCCTACCCTCCTCGCGCCAGTGCGCGGGGAGGTTTCTGAAGCCGCTAATCAGGCCTACTCAGAGCGCTTCACCACCTGGTTTCCAGGTGAGCCATTGAAAGGTTGGCGGGTAGGCTTGTACCAACACTCGGCCGCAGGGCGCGATTTGAATGCGCATATTTTGAGCGAGTTAGGTGCGGATGTAGTGGTACTAGGCCGCAGCGAAGCCTTTGTGCCTGTAGATACCGAGGCCGTTAGCGACGAGGATCAGGCTCAAGGGCGTGCCTGGGCAAACCAACACCAACTACAAGCCCTGTTTTCTACCGATGGCGATGGAGATCGACCGTTGCTTGGAGATGAAACGGGTACGTGGCAGCGTGGTGATATTGTCGGGTTACTCTGCGCCCGTGCATTGGGAATCGAAGCGCTGGCTGTGCCGGTAAGCTGCAATACAGCGATAGAAGCGTGCGGTGCCTTCCAGCTAGTTGAGCGCACGCGCATTGGTTCACCGTATGTATTGGACAGTATGGCTAAGCTCAGTAAGCGGTTTACGCGAGTGGCTGGGTTTGAAGCCAACGGTGGTTTTCTATTGGGAAGCAGATTGGAGAGTGATGGCCGTCAATTAGCCGCCCTACCCACCCGCGATGCGCTGCTCCCCGCCCTTACTTTGATGGTGATGGCCGCCCAACGCGGGATTAACCTCTCGCAGCTAATCGCTGACTTACCTGCCCGCTATACGGCAAGCGACCGACTCAAGGATTTCGCCACGGAGAAAAGCCATGCGTTGCTGACCGAATGGCAAACCTCACCTGAGCTGATGCAGCAAACATTAGGTTTACAAGCTGGCATTTCAGCAATCAATAGCACTGATGGCTTGAGAGCCACGCTTGAAAATGGCGATATCGTGCACCTTCGCCCCTCTGGCAATGCACCGGAGCTGCGCTGCTATAGCGAATCTGCTTCACAAGCAGACGCATCGGCACTGGTAAAACAGAGCTTGGCCGCTCTCGAAAAGCTGAACTAGGGGCCTTACTCTTAGCAAAGAACAGAGCACTAACAAAGAACGGGCGACCCTAATGGGCCGCCCGTTCTTTGTGGCTATCCTTCGCCAAGGAGAATGGTTACAGCTGCTTATTTATAAACCGGAAGCCGCGCACAAACCTCGGCCACTTTATCCAACACCTGGGTTTCGATGGCGCTGGTGTCTTCGCCCTTGGCCAGTACGTCCAGAATGTCACAGATCCAACCTGCCAACGTACTACACTCTTGTTCACTGAAACCGCGCGTGGTCACCGCCGGGGTGCCAATACGCAGGCCAGAGGTGACAAACGGGCTTTGCGGGTCGTTAGGAACAGCGTTCTTGTTCACGGTGATATGAGCACGACCCAAAGCAGCATCGGCATCTTTGCCCGTTACGCCCTGCTTAATCAGCGAAAGCAGGAAGAGGTGGTCTTCGGTACCACCAGAGACGATGTCGTAACCGCGATCGATAAACACCTTGGCCATTGCCTGAGCGTTCTTAACTACCTGCTGCTGGTAGGTTTTGAACTCGGGCTCCATAGCCTCTTTGAAGCAGATCGCTTTGGCGGCGATTACGTGCATCAAGGGGCCACCCTGGCCGCCGGGGAAAACCGCTGACTGCAGCTTCTTCTCGATATCAGCGTCGTTTTCCGCTGAGAGAATCACGCCACTGCGGGGGCCGCGTAGGGTTTTGTGGGTGGTGGAGGTGACCACATGGGCATGGGGCAAGGGGCTGGGGTATACGCCTGCCGCGACCAGACCAGAGACGTGGGCCATATCAACGAGTAAGTAAGCGCCTACTTCATCGGCGATTTCACGGAACTTGGCCCAATCAACAATTTGTGAATAGGCTGAGAAGCCGGCGATGATCATTTTGGGCTTGTGCTCGCGAGCAAGCTGAGCCACTTGATCGTAATCAATTAACCCCTGCTCATCCAGACCGTACTGAATGGCGTTGTAGTGTTTGCCAGAAAAATTAGGCTTGGCACCGTGGGTCAGGTGGCCGCCCGCATCCAGGCTCATACCTAAAATGGTATCGCCTGGCTTAACCAGCGCTTGGAACACCGCGCTGTTGGCTTGCGAGCCTGAGTGGGGCTGAACGTTCACGTAGGTGGCGCCGAACAGCTCTTTGGCGTAATCAATGGCCAGGTTTTCAGCGATATCGACGAACTCACAGCCGCCGTAGTAGCGCTTACCGGGGTAGCCCTCAGCGTATTTATTGGTCAGCTGGCTGCCCTGAGCTTCGAGTACGCGGGGGCTGGCGTAGTTTTCGGAAGCGATCAGTTCGATGTGGGCCTCTTGGCGCTCCACTTCTTTCTGCATGGCATCAAACAGCACATCATCAAATCCGGCAATTGTCATATCGCGGCTGAACATCGGCGGGAACCTCGTAACGAGAAAGGGTCATCATGGAAGAAGCGAGGGCGCTATCATAACGCAGCCTGACGCGACTTTCATCGCATCCTCGTCAGGTCTTGCATGAGCGTGATTCATGTAATGACAGAGAAAGTGTCATCGCGAACACAATGAAGCGATCTCAGGGGGCGTCAATTTGCGTTTTCCTTCGCCATGCAAAATACTGTATATTTATACAATATTTTAAGCACCAGGATGCCGACGATGCCGGGCCAGTCTTCTCACTTTACCCCTGCCTTGCCGTTAACCTCTCAGCCGCAGCCTTGTGGCCGCGCTGGTTTTAGTGGCTTTCCTTCGCCAGCCCAGGATTACGAGCCATGCACGCTGGATCTCAACACACGGCTGGTTAAAAACCCTACTGAGACGTTTTATGTCACCGCCACCGGCGACAGCATGGAGGGTTGGGGAATTTTTGAGGGTGATTTGCTGGTGGTTGATCGCAGTATTGAACCGCAACTGGGACATATTCTGGTCGCTATGCTAGAGGGCGAGGCCCTAATTAAACGCTATGCGCTCTATCGGGGAACGCCGCACCTGTGCTCAACACATCCTAACTATCCGCCACTGCCACTTGAAGGCAGCGACTGCCAGCTATGGGGGGTAGTGCGCGCCGTCGTGCACGAGTACTTGCGATGATCGGTCTAGTCGATGCCAACAACTTCTACGTCAGCTGCGAGCGGGTTTTTCAGCCCAAGCTGGAAGGTAGGCCCGTGGGGGTAATGTCGAACAACGACGGCTGTGTCATCGCCCGCTCCGCCGAGTTAAAAGCGCTGGGTATCCCTATGGGTGCGCCAGCCTTCAAGCTTGAAGAAATGCGTCAGCGCGGCGAGATCCACCTGCTGTCGTCTAACTATGAACTCTACGGAGATATGTCGGCACGGCTGACCCAACTACTACGCGATGCCTGCCCTGCAATTGCGCCCTACTCAATAGATGAAATGTTCGTCTACCTGGAAGGATTAACCACAGAGCAGTGTGAGAGGCTGGGGCGAGAATTGCACCATCGTATTCGCCGCCATTTAGGGTTACCGGTGTGTGTTGGGCTGGCACCCACCCACACGCTCGCCAAATTAGCCAATCACCTTGCCAAGCAAGACCCACATTACCAAGGCGTTTGCCTGCTTAATGGACAAGATCACACGACGCAGGCGCTGCTCAAACGTACGCCGGTGGGCAGCGTGTGGGGCGTCGGCCATCGGCTTGCCGGGCGCTTAGCGATTGGCGGCGTGACCACCGCTTGGGACTTGCGTCAAAGCGACGACAAGCAGTTGCGCAAGCGCTTCTCTGTGGTGCTGGCGCGCACCGCGCTCGAGCTGCGTGGCACGCCTTGTATGGAGATGAACGCCCTGGATCAACCGCGCCAACGCATTATGACCTCGCGCTCTTTCGGCCAGCCCACCGGCGTTTTTGCAGAAGTACATAATGCACTACGGCGCCACGCCCAGCGCAGCGCTGAAAAACTTCGCGAGCAACGTAGCTTAGCTCGTGCGGTGATGGTATTTCTCAACACTAACCGTCATCGCCGCGATCAGTTGCAATACTTCCCGCAGGCGCTGATCGCCCTGCCCTCACCCAGCGACGATACCCGGGTGATCCTTGATGCCGTACGCCAAGGCCTTGAGCAGATTCATCGCCCCCGCTACCAGTTCATGAAAGCTGGCGTGATGCTGCTGGATTTAGTGGATGCAGAGCAGCACCAGCTTTCGCTGCTGCATCCGCCAGTCCGTGATCGCCATCCGTTTTTAATGGCAACCGTGGATCAGATCAACCAGCGCATGGGGCAAGGCACTATCAGCTTTGGTATGACGGATGCCCCTGCTGCTTGGCAACTGCGCTGCGCCCACCGCTCAGACCGCTATACCACGCGCTGGGACGAGTTGATGAAAGTGGGCACTCACCCCGGCGCAGTCGCCGCCGCCGAGGCAAAGCAGAAAGAGAAGCAGAAAAAACAGCAGGCGTTAACCAGCGCTAAGCGCAGTACGCAGCCGCGGGCTTAAGGTTTCTCCAAGCGCGACCATGGCAAACAGAATCCCCAGCAACCAGGGCCAGTGAGCCGCAAACGAGACCTGATAAACGCCCAGCGCGTCGACAAAAATCACCACAATGCCCAGCGGGCTAACGTAGCGCACCATGGTCAGCCACAGCGCATAAGGCAAGGGAGCAAGCCCCAGCTCGTCGCGGAAGGTCTCGCTTTTCAGCACAAACCCCGCTACCACTACCGTGCCCAGACCACCCAACGGCATCATCCAGCGCGAGGTTAAATAATCCAGCCAGTCAAAGAAGTTCTTACCGGCCAGTGTCCAATCCGCGCCCAGGTTAAACGACAGCATCGCCAGTGTGCTAATCAACCACAGCACAATACCGGTGCCCCAGGCGGCTGCCGAACGCGAGATACCTTTGTTGTCGCACAGCCAGGAAACCGTGGCTTCGACCATAGAGATCGAAGAGGTCAGCGCTGCCATAGAGAGCATCAGGAAGAAGAGAATGCCAAACAGGGTGCCCAGCGGCATCGCCTGGAAGGCCAACGGCAGGCTCATAAAAATTAGCCCAGGGCCTTCGCCGGGGTTCATGCCATTGGCGAAAATAACCGGGAAGATCGCAAGCCCCGCCATCAAGGCAACAACGGTATCCGCCACCGCCACACTCACCGTGGTGCGGCCAATAGAAGCGTCTTTAGGCAAGTAGCTGCCATAGGTCAGAATCGCCCCAGAGGCCAGCGAGAGGGTGAAAAACGCATGACCCAGCGCTGCCAGAAGGCCTTCGCTAGAGAGGCTGCCCGCATTGAAGGAGAACAGAAAGTTAACCGCAGCGCCAAAGCCACCGGAAAACATACCAAAGCCAATCAACACCACCAGCATGATCACCAGCCCCGGCATCATCCAGCTAACGCTCTTCTCGATTCCCTGCTGCACGCCTTTACCCACGATCAACATGGTGGCCAGCGTAACCAGGGTGCTCCAGAAACCGAGGTTCAGCGGATTGGCGTTATTGGCCCCGAACACAGCGGCCATCTCATCAACGCTGCTGCCCGCGAGCCCCCCGGTCAGCATCTTCCACAGATACGAGAACGACCAGCCCGCCACCACCACGTAAAACGACAGGATCATAAAGCCGCAGAGCATGGCCATCCAACCAATCAACGACCAGGCCGATGAACGGCCAGACTCATTGACCACGCGCCGTATGGCATCCACCGGGCTACCACGCCCCCGCCGACCAAACGCGATTTCAACCATCATCACCGGCACACCCACGGCAAAGATGCACGTTAGATAGACCAGCACGAAGGCGCCGCCGCCAAACTCCCCAGTCATGTAGGGGAATTTCCAGATATTGCCTAGCCCCACCGCCGAACCGGTGGCCGCCAACATAAACCCCCAGCGGCCTAGCCATTGGGTGCGAGGTTGCCTAGAAGAGGTCATTTGCCCATATCCCGTAGAAAAAGGCGCTCATCCTAAAGGATTTCGAGGGTAATGCCCACTAGGCCCCAGTTCCTAGGCGTACACCATGGCTTTTGCGGCGGCATCCAGGCGTTGAGCGGTTTGATCGACCCGGCGCAAACAGGCCAGCAGCACCGCGCCAAGCGTTACAAAACCGCCCGCCAACCACAGCCCAACACCATAGTGGCCAGAGGTTTCAGCCAACATACCGGTTAATGCCGGGGCGCATATCTGGGCGGCGCCGTATGCCAGAGTCATCTGCCCCATTAGCCGCGCGGGGCTGGAAGGATAGAGCCTACCTGCCATGGTCAGCACAAGGCTGACGCAACCAAGGAAGGTACCGCCATAGAGCACCGCACTGAGCAGTACCACTGCTGAGTTCGCGGTAATCGCAGGCAGTACGATCCCCACTACCTGAATCCCCATGGCGAGAATCAGCGCCCCTAAATAGCCCACTCGACGGGCGACCAGATCCCACAGCATCACCGCTGGGGCGGCGGCTAAACCGGCCAGAGCGAACGTCCAGTTGCCCATCCCCGCCAGCAGCGGCTCACGCTCAACGATGGCAACTAAGAAGGTAGCGCTGATCACATAGCCATAACCGGCGCAAAAGTAGGCGGCGAGCATCCAGCGCATAAAAGTACGTGTTGGCGGCGTAGCGGTTCGGCTACTCGCCACGTGAGCCCCCTCTAGCGGCCTTTCCGGCCGCGGCAGCCAGCGCCAGGCAGGCACCAGCAGCACGGCACCCAGCAGGCTAAAGCCCCACCATTGGGTCTGCCAGCTAAAGGAAAACTGGAGCATCATCTCCACTGCCACCGCCGCGACAATCATGCCTAGCCCCAAACCGGCAAAATGAATTCCCAGCTCGCCGCGCTGGCGATGTTGGATTAACCAGTGAAGAATCAGCCCTGACGCTAATAGCATTGCAGCGCTGCTTGAAAGACCCGCCAGAAAACGCAACCCCGCCCAAACCCAGAAGTGATCGGTAAGCGCCATACCCGCAGTCGTGATTACCGCCAGGATTAACCCGCAGCGAAATAGCGTGTCTTTGATATAAATACTGTGAATAGAGGCGGCCAGCACGGCCCCCAGCATATAGCCCGCGTAGTTAACCGCAGCCAGCCAGCCGCCATCGGCATCACCCATCCAGGTCTGCTGCTGCATCACCGGTAGCAATGGGGTATAGGCAAAGCGCGCGATGCCAACACATAATATTTGGCTAAAAACGCCCGCCAACAGCACTTTGAAGCGCTGGGCACCTAGCGTTGCGACGGTCATGGGGCTACTCCTGAACGGCTCTTTAACGACGACTGAGCGGACGTTATGTTAATTAGCGTGCGTATTTTATCGTCATAGTAAGGCCTTTCAGGCAGCGGGTCATGACCACCTAAGTCGAGGAGCGAGGTTAAAAAGGCCTAGCTCGCATCAACCTCCATGCTTAACAGCAAAAACGATAGCGTCTTGCCATGCCCATCCAAGTTGAGCGCGCCATTAACGCCGCCCTGCAGCACGTCATCGATCACGAAGTTCATGCCCGCCAAATTAGGCAAAGGGTAACGCCGCACTCGGCTGGCACCACGATGAGCAAACAGCGCCAGCACACGCTCCTCGGTTACCTGCTCCAGCAGGGTGGTGTAATGGTCTGGGTCATAGGCAAACAGTGCCACGTTTAGCCGTTCCCCCTTATCACCTGCGCGGGCATGGGCGAGTTGATGAAGAGCGACCGAGGAATGCGGGTGCACCGCCGTTTGCGTGGGTTCAGCTTGCAGCATAACGTTCACTCCTACGTTCGCCGAGCGGCGACGATTCAAACAGGCTGGCATGAGCATTAACGTCGCTACGTTTGACCAAATAAGAGGCGGTAAATACTCGCCTTTGAAATTGGCGCCGCACGCCACCGCCACCCGCGGGCCCGGCACAATAAAGCGCCAATAGCTCCTGGGTGGCGCGGGCTACCCAGCGCCGCTCGCTGTGCTCGGCCGCCAGTCGCAGCCGATAATCGCCGCTGGCAGACGCTGAAGCGCTACGCTGCAGCTCACCGCTATCGCTATCGAATACGCTGGCCAAGCCAATGATATCCAAGCGGGTACGCAGCTCAGCAGGGGCTCGAAACACCAATCGTTCACGCAGTACCTGCGCTGCAAGCTGGGCTCGTGCCAAGGCGTTCGGGCCGGCATAGGAGATTTCCGCCTCGCCCTGCCAACCGCCTTCATAGCACACGGTGGTTTTTAGCCGCTCAGGCGCAGGCTTGCCGCGAATTCCCGTCACCGCCACACGGTTAGGTGACAACTGACGCACCTCGGCGTGGGAAAGATCCACCGTGACATCCGGGGTTAGGTAATTCGCCGGGTCATGCACTTCGTAAAGCAGCTGTTCTTTCACCGTTTGCTCGGTAACACAGCCACCGGTATTGGCAGGCTTGGTAATAATAAGGCTGCCATCCTGCTCCACTTCAATAATCGGATAGCCCACCGTGGCGAGCCCCGGCACGTCTTTAAAACCCGGATCGGCAAAGTAGCCGCCGCTTACCTGGGCGCCACACTCAGCCAAATGCCCCGCCATCATCCCGCAAGCCAGGCGATCCCAATCGTCCCAACGCCAATCGAAGTGGTGCATCAGCGGCGCTAAAAACAGCGCCGGGTCGGCAACACGGCCTGTAACCACCACATCCGCCTGCATGGCCAACGCCTCAGCCAGCGCCTTGGCTCCCAGGTAGACATTGGCTGAAATCAGGGCGTCATCGCCAGGCATATCCAGCCGCTCGGCCTCCCAGCGCTGTAAGTCCAAGCTATGCAACTGCTGGCGGATATCGTCACCGTGCACCTGGGCAATGCGCACATCCCCGCGCCCAAGCTGTGTCGCCAAGTCAGCAATTACCTGACAAGCACCACGGGGGTTCGCCGCACCAAAGTTGCCTAAAATCTTAATGTCGTGATCCAGGCAGTCGCGCAGCACTGGCGCCAGCAGCTCGTCTAACAGCGGTTCAAACCCGCTATCGGGATCATCACGCATCGCGCGGTGAGCTGCCGCTAATGTCCGTTCACCCAGGGTTTCAAATACTAAAGCGGAGGGCTGCTGTCGCTTGATCAACTCTGCCACCACCGCCACGGCCGCATCGGTACGGTCGCCAGAAAAACCCGCACCACTGCCTAATAAAAAGCTCATAGCTGTGTCTCCTTGGCCTGAAGAGAGTGGTGGTCGCCCGCGACGGCCCCCTGCTCGTCTCTCAGCAGCGAGCGGCGGCGTATAAATAGCCCAATGATCAGGGCTAGCGCCGCCAGCGTGGTCAGCCAGCCGGGTGTCAGCGCCAGTCCAATGACCGCGATCAGCCCCACGACATCGATCACGCGCTTACCCGTCATGGCTACCCGGGACATCAGCGCGGCGAAGGCCATCACAAACACGACCCCTTGGCAGCTGGCCAAGACGATCTCCAGGGCAGAACCAAACCCTGCCAGGGCTGGGTAGATCAGCAGCAGGAAGGGAATGACGTAGATAGCCGCCGCCAAGCGCACTGATTCAACCGCCGCAGGCAGCCAGTTGGTGTCGGCAATGCCTGAGGCCACAAAGACCGCAATGCAGACAGGCGGTGTAATGACTGAGAGTGTCGCGAAGTAGAAAACGAATAGGTGGGCAATCAGCGGCTCAACACCGATGGTGGTGAGCGCAGGCGCCAGCACTGATGCCACCAGAACATACGCTGCCGTGGTCGGAATCCCCATGCCCAAAATCAGACACACGCCGCCGACGATAAAGGCGACCAGGAACAGCGACTCTCCGCCCACCGTGACTATCAAGCTGGCTAGGGTCACACCGATGCCTGTCATACCGATCATCGCCACCAGTATCTGCGCCCCGGCCAGCAGCACGCCAATAATCACCATGCCCTTGCCTGCATCGACTAAGCCTGCCACCAGCTTGCCGAGGATCTCGCGCAGCGGCATCTTAGCCATGAGCGCAAAAGGCACGAACGTTAGCACGGTCATCAAGATGCCGTAGAACGCCGACATTTGGATCGAACGACCGCTGAGCACGCCGTAAAACAGCCCGCCTAATGCAGCCAGAATGGGAATAATTCGTTCAGGGCGTATCACGTCTGACCAGCTTGGCAGCTCATCATCAGGCACTACCTGCAGTTGGCGGCGCTTGGCGACGAGGTGAATGGTGACAAACACCCCGAGATAGAAAAGAATCGCTGGCAACAAGGCCGCCAAGGCGATACGCAGGTAACTTTCGCCTAGAATTTCCGCCATGATAAATGCCGCAGCACCCAGGATTGGCGGTGCGATTTGGCCGCCGGTAGAGGCCACGGCCTCAACTCCAGCTGCGAACGGGCGTGGGTAGTTCAAGCGCTTCATCATGGGAATGGTGAAGTTGCCCGTGGTGGCCACATTGGCCACCGCACTGCCGCTGACCATGCCGAATAGCCCGGAGGCCACCGTGGCCACTTTGGCAGCACCGCCTGGCGAGCGGCCGCTAATACGCAGCGCCAGATCCATAAAGGTATTCCCGCCTCCGGTATGTAGCAGCAAACAGCCGAACAACACGAAAGCAGCGATAGTGGTGGCGGCGACGCCCACCAGCATGCCCCACACGCCTAAATCGCCGAGGTAGATGGTTTCGGTCATGTAATACAGATCAAAACCACGGTGACCGAGCGGCCCTGGAATGGCTGCTCCAAACCACGCATAGGCCAATCCCACTAACACCAACAGTGGAAAGATCACGCCGATGGCACGGCGTGACAGTTCCAAAATAGCCACTAGCAGTACGCCGGTCAGCAACATATCCCGAGGCGTTGCCCAGGGTAGTTCGACCAGAATTTGTTCGTAGTTAAGCGCCACATAGCTGCAGGCAACTACCACACCCACTGCCAACACCACATCAATAGCGATACCCAGCGGGCGCCAGCGCTTGCCTGCGCCTAACGGATAAACGGCAAGCCCTAGCAAAATGACCAGCGCGAGAAAGATACTCCGCTGAATCAAACTCTCGAACGGCCCAGTGGCGGAGGTATACAGGATTAGCCCGCCCAACAGGAGCGCCAAGCCTTTGGTGAGTATCTCACGCATGATCATCTTCTCCGATTGGCCTTACTGGACTGGCTGCAAGACATCGGGGATGTCATACCCCTGCTCTTCGAAATAGCGCGCAGCGCCAGCATGCAGTGGCACGGTGCCAACCTCCAGGGTCATTTTCGCCATGTCCGCATCCTGCATGGCAGCGAAGGCGTTAACCTGCGGCTCTGGGTTTTCCATCACCGCTTTGACGATTTGATAGGCGGTTTCTTCATCCATATCCGGATGGGCGTGCACGGCAACCCCAAAGGCCCAAGTGGTGTAAGCAGGAATCCCCTCCGCAGCACCTTCAGGTACATCGACAATCGCCACATCGGGCATTTCGCTGCGCAGTGTGTCGGCCTGCTCTTGGTCAAGCGACAGCACGCTAATCGGTGTGAAAGTGGCGATATCCATGGAGGAGCCATCCAGGCGTTCTCCGACACCCGATTTTACCGACCCCATCACTCGGCCATCTTTCATGGCGTCGACCATATCGGTGGTGGAACCACGTACATAATCCGGTTCGATGCCAAGTGCGCGCATTACCGCTTCGGTGGTTTTCTCGGTGGCTGACCCCGTAATGCCTGGATTGAAGCGCACACCGTCTAAGTCAGCGAAGGTTTCCACCCCTGCATCCTGGCGCATTACGGTATTCTGCGGGGCCACGGTGTAGACCCACAGCAGGCGGTTATCGACGGGGCGGCCTTCAAAATCCTCCTCGCCCGCGTAGGCGTAATAACCCGTATTGGTGGTCACCAGGCCCATATCGATTTGATCACGCCCTAAACGGCGCAGGTTATCCACCGTGGCACCGGTTTCGGCAACCGAAGAACTGATCCCTTCAACTTGGTTATTAATAATCTGATTGACTGCCACAAAGTAGCTGTAGTGGCTGGAGGAGCTTGAGGTAGAGCCAATCAACAGGCGTTCATCGGCATGAGAGGTCGCAGCGGCTAGCACAGCGGCGCTTGCCACCATGGCGGTCAGTAGCGTTTTCATTGTGTCTCCGAAGCTCGCTAAGCGAGCTATTGTTATTGTAGAGCGGTTTTTATCTAAAACGGTGATCGCGACGAATCTAATCGCGATAAGCCAAGCATGGTGCTCCGGTTTAATTTTGTATATTGAATAGTTTTTAATTTATGTTTTACTTTCTAAATGAATCCAAGCATCCAGCAGTTGCGTGTTTTTGTTGCCGTCGCCCACTCGCGCAGCCTTGCAGAGGCCAGCGAGCGAGTACATCTTTCCCAACCGGCGATCTCTATTGCGCTGCGTAAACTTGAGGAGAACGTCGGTGGTGCACTGTTTTCCCGCACCACGCGCCAGCTCGCGTTAACACCGGAAGGCGAGGCTTTTCTGCCCGTTGCCGTGCGGCTCTTGAATGATTGGAACGAAGCCTTTGAGGATCTCAACGACCAATTTTCCAAACAGCGCGGAAAGGTAACCGTGGCCGCCCTCCCCACTCTGGCGGCAGGACTATTCCCGCGGGTCATTAAGCTTTTTCATGAAGCCTACCCACGTATTAACCTCAGCCTGCACGATGTGCTGGCCGATCAGATCAATCAAATGGTGCGCGAAGGCCGCGCCGATCTGGGTCTTTCAGTGCCGCCAAGCGACGCAGACGACTTAACGTTTGAACCCGTCCTCGAAGACAGCTATGTGGTCGTTTGCCCCTGCGGGCATCCGTTGCTGGCGCAATCAGCCATCGCCTGGAGCCAACTTGCAGCTTATCCGTTTATTGGTATCAATCGCCTTTCCAGCTCGCGCCAGGATATTGACCGCATTATGCAGAGCGTAGGAGAACGGCTGGATATCTTGTGCGATGCGCGCCAGATCGCCACAGTAGGCCGCATGGTAGCTGCGGGGTTAGGCATTAGCGTGCTGCCCTCGCTCAGTTTTCGTCAAATTGCCGCTGATGGGATTGAGTACCGCCCGTTGGTAGAGCCAACCATTCGTCGTGAGCTGGGCATTATATTGAGCCGCCGTCACCCTCCTTCCGCCGCCACCAGCGCCCTGCGCGAGCTAATTCATCACCATGAATAAGCGGCTTTCTCTACACACAGTGCGGGAATCTGGCAGACTAGAGGTGATTAACATCCACCTAAAAATGAGTGAGCGACAACGATGAGCGATAGTGCGAAACCCTGGACACAACCGATGCCCGACGCGCAGTTCAAACTGATGCGCGATATTCTTGCCGCCCCTAGCCCCGTAGGCCTGGAAGCTGCCATGACCTACGGCGTGCTCAAGCCGCATTTTGAGAGCTTCGCGCCTAAAAGCTGGCACCTTCACCAGTTTAAGGGCAACGCGGGCGTTGTGCTGGACACTCACCCCGGCCGCGACGACATGTTCAAGGTCATGCTGATCGGCCATGCGGATAAAATCCGCATGCAGGTGCGCTCGATTGGCGAAGACGGCAAGATCTGGATCAACACTGATTCGTTTCTGCCCACTGTGCTGATCGGCCATGAAGTGAAGCTGTTTAGCGAAGACCCGGACGCCCCCGGTAGCTACCGCTGCATTGAAGGCGGCACGGTCGAGGCCCTGGGCGCGATTCACTTCTCCGATCCTGCCCAGCGCGATGGTAGCAAAGGCCTGAAAAAAGAGCAGATCTACCTGGATCTACAGATCCACGGCGAGAATAAAAAGCAGCAGGTGCTGAACCTGGGCGTACGGCCCGGCGATTCGATTATTTTCGACCGCCCTATCCGCCCCGGCTTCAGTCCCAATACCTTCTACGGCGCTTACCTGGATAACGGCCTAGGCTGCTTTGTGGCCGCCGAAGTGGCGCGTTTGATCGCCGAAGCAGGTGGCACCCAAAATGTGCGCGTGCTGTTTGCGATTGCCAGCTATGAAGAGATTGGCCGTTTCGGCAGCCGCGTGATGGCGGGCGAAATGAAGCCAGATGCGCTCATTGGTGTCGATGTAAATCATGACTATGTGGCTGCGCCCGGCATCGGCGACAAGCGTATGCAGCCGCTAGAGATGGGCAAAGGCTTCACCATGGCGGTGGGCTCTATTGCCAGTGAACAGCTCAACCGCATTATCGCCACGGCCGCGAAAGAGCAGGACATTCCGCTGCAGCGCGATATTGTCGGTGTGGATACGGGTACCGATGGCATGGCAGGCGTATTGGCGTCTATCGACAGTGCCGCTACCTCGATTGGTTTCCCCATCCGTAATATGCACACCATCTCAGAAACCGGTCATACCCAGGACGTGCTGGCGGCTATTCACGCCCTCACCCATACCCTGCAAGCCTTGGATGCCATACCTGACCTGCAGCGTGAATTCCTGGATAACCACCCGCGCTTAGACCAAGCGAGCCCGCTCACCCATCAAGGCGGCGACAAGCCTGACAGTGAGAAGGATGACAGCAAAGACGAGAGCAGCGAAGGCAAAACAGTTAGCCAAGGCAACGACAGTAAGAAAAGTAAGAAAAAGGCGAAGAAATAAAACAAGCGTATAAAAAAGAAGCCCCGGCCACTCCCTGGCTGGGGCTTTATCAAACCTTCCTTGATTCGTCTTCACAAACATCCTGTTTGTGCTTCCATGAGCGTAAGCTTTCCTAGCTTTATCTTCCCTGTTGCCACTTCCTTGTGCTGTGTACTCACAGTGAACCTTAAAACACTCTATTTATCTAACCTATGTTATTAAACCGGAAAAAATTTATCTTTTTTATTCAGATTAACTGCACCTATTTAAAGCACGCTTTTTTATATGGCACATATGCCTTGCAGCGCTATACTATTAAAAGTATCGGCAACGATACCACTCTACACGGACGTTACCACGCCTGAACCATCATCTAACCTAATGGTAGGAGGTCAGCGTGCGAGACATTATTATTAGCAGCAAAGTCAACGGGCTGGATGTCATCTGTCGGCATTGTGGTAACTCAGAGTCACCCAAAGACCCGTTTTTGAACCGCTTCCGTTTAGAAGGCACCGGTAAAGACAGTACCACCGTACGCTGCCTGAACTGTCAAACAGCGGTTGAAATACCCTTGAGTGAATTAAGCTCGCTTTATTATCACTATGCTTGTTAAAACAATCGCTTACCAACTTGAGCAATTATTATAAAAAAGGCTTATCTTTGTGACCGCTGCCTTTTTACTAGCAATAGCAACACATAATTAACAAAAGCGTCATAAGAGCTTAATTAAATTTTTATTTATTCCAGGGTAAAAAAAACCCGGCCACTCCTTGGCCGGGTTTTCATCTGTTCTTCCCTGATCTTGCACCACAAACATCCTGTTTGTGCATCCTTGTGCTACACAAGCAATCCTTGCTTGTTCTTCCCTGTCGCGAGTTCCCTTCGCTGTGTGCACACAGTGCGCTTTATAACAGCGGGTTTATCTAACCTGTGATATGTAGCGGCAAATAAATTGTTTTTTAACGGATTTTTGGATTTTAAATAGCATTTTAGCCAAGCAAGTTTTTGACGACGATTGTTATAGCAACATTTTCAGCGGCATCCATAGCCCCATCAGCACCATGGCGATATTTTCTGTCAGCGATACAAACCCTAGTGGCACATTGCTGCTTCCGCCAACGCAGGCACATTTCAACTCACGCTTATCCACGTACACGGCTTTAAAAACCGACACCGCGCCCACCGTGCCGATAAACAGCGCCAGCGGTGCTGCCAGCCAAAGCATGGCACCGGCCAGCATTAGTATCCCTGCCAGGGTTTCTGCGTAGGGGTACACATAGCTGTAAGGGACATAGCGCTGAGCCAGTAAGTCGTAGTTAAGGAACATCGAGCTAAAGCTCTCTACATCCTGCAGCTTCTGCAAACCCAGCAGCACCATGGCCGTGGCCACCGCATACTCAGGCATTCGTGCTGCCACTAAGGTGCCATTGGCAACCCAGCTAATCGCCAGACCGATGAGCAAAGCGGTAACAAAAATCGCGATCACTGGCCGATATGCGGTCTCTTTTGCACTCGGCACGCTCATGCCTAAATGCTCACGAACCTCTTCATAGCCGCCAATACGTTTATCACCTATATAGGTTTGCGGAGTGGTATCGACATTCTCCTGGGCCTTGAACGCTTCAATTTCATCTCGGGATGTAAGCGGATGGTCATCAACCTGATAGCCTTTGCGTTTTAACAAATCGACTGTTTTCATACCGAATGGGCAGAGATGTTCCGCGGTTTTCATCCGATAGACGCGTGCTGTCTCCATGTTAGTCGCCTCCTTGTTGCGCTGCTGAGAACTGCGCTGTTGAGAACATAGCTAATTAAAAATAAATAACCTATCTCCCTATAAGCATAGTCAGAATCTAATCGGCACCCAAAAATACAAACGGCGAGGAGAGCCTCGCCGTCGTCACCAAACCCGGTATTAATACCGGCGGGTTATTTCGTCAGCCACGCCATTAGCGTTTCAGCCGTGAGCGCTGAGGAAGGCGGGTTTTGCCCTGTGATCAGTTGGCCATCTTCACGTACGTAAGGAGTGAAATCATCCGCTTTGCTATAAATCCCGCCGCACTTTTGCAAGGCATCTTCAACGAGATGCGGCACGATATTGGTCAAGCCCACAGCCTCCTCTTCGCCGTTAGTAAAGCCCGTTACTTGGCGGCCTTTTACTAGCGGTTCACCAGCGCTGTCTTTAGCATTTACCAACACTATCGGCGCGTGACAAACCGTGGCAACCGGCTTGCCTTGGGCGATAAAGGTTTCGATCAAGCGAATCGAGTCCGCGTCGTCAACGAGATCCCATAGCGGGCCATGGCCTCCGGGGTAGAATACCGCATCGAAATCATCAGCCTTCATGTCGCTCAAGCGATGGGTAGCGGCAAGCTCCGCGTTAGCTTTTTCATCTTGCTTAAAGCGGCGCGTTTCATCGGTTTGGCTATCGTCTGCGTCACTTTTTGGGTCAAGCGGCGGCTGCCCACCCTTGGGCGATGCCAACGTTACTTCAGCACCCGCGTCTTTAAAGACATAATAAGGGGCTGCCAGCTCTTCGAGCCAAAAACCGGTTTTATTACCGGTATCACCCAACTGATCGTGAGACGTCAGTACCACTAAAATACGCTTGCTCATATCTCTCTCCTGGCGGTGGAAAATGAGGCAATTAAAATGCGTTACGGTTAGTTAGTGGGGGTCTGGATGGCGGAATGCAAGGAGAAACGACAAGTGAACATCGAAGCGCGGGATTTTTATCGCAGTGGTCCTGACCATCGCCAGGGGCAAGCCAGCAGTTTTGCCCTGATCCGGCGTCAGTTTGATTTTCGCTCCATTGAGATTGGACGCTGGGTAACCAACGCTGAGCGCGACCGTGCCGCGGAGCTGTTTCATGATGCACTGTGCGATCTTATGTTGATTTTACAGGGAACAGAGGCGTTGATTTCCCTACGCGGCTCAATCGCGCTGCAGTACGGCAGCGGTGGTCGACCGGGTGTTTCTGCCCACTATGACCCCAGCCAACGCAGTTTTGCGCTGGCTAAAAACGCTGGCCCCGGCAGCATTGCCCACGAGTGGTTTCATGCTTTTGATCACTACATCGTCAGCAAGTGTTTTCGCGGCACACCCGTCGGTATGTTCGCCTCTACCGCTTGGCTAGCTGATGCAACGCCCATTGCACACCCTCTGAATCAATTATTGATGAACTGCTTCAAAGCTATTCTGCTGCAGCCAGCAGGCGATCAGCCTAGCGAGCTGTTTCAGCACTCGGTGCAGGTGGATAAAAAACTTGGACAGCTCTATTACAGTAAACCCGAAGAGCTCTGCGCACGCGCCTTTGAAGGGTTTGTGCAAGATGCGGCCATCACCAATCACTTCCTGGTCAAAGGCACCAAGGCCTCTCCTGAAGCGGAAAGAGGTCTTTACCCACGGGGCGCACAGAGGGAACAGATCAATGCAGCGTTCAGCGACTACTTTGGCAGGCTGGGGAAAGCGTTGGGTAGTGAAAATTTAGTCAAATAAATCATTTTCAGTACTGATATCTACCTTACTTTCATTGCGAATCGTTTTCAGATACTCAAGAAGCTCAGGTACATTGTCTTGAATAATGCTCCATACAGTATCTTCGTCAATACCCAAATATGCATGGATAAGTCTATTGCGTGTCGCAATGATCAAGCGCCAGGGCACTTCTGGATACCGTTGGCGCACTTCATCTGGAATTCTGGTGGCTGCTTCACCGATAAGCTCTAAATTACGCAACGTAGCATCGTAGATGAGATCATCATTGAGGAAACCAATTTGATCTAACCCATCTGTGTAGGAAAGCACTTTTTCACCAAAACCGACCATATCATCAATATAGAAGCGCCATTCACGCTCCAGGCCTTTCTCAGACATGTAGCGCCTCGCTCTCGATGTATGGCCTCAATTCATTCCGAAGGGCTTTATCTGTCACTAAATCGACTGGAGACCCAAGCAGATCTTCTAAATAAAATTGAAGACCAAAATAGCGTGCGGAGGTTGCTGGGCCATCGAAACTGACAAGAATATCAATATCGCTTGTATCTTTAGCGCTCCCACGGGCCATAGAGCCAAAAAGAGCAAGCTTCTTCACATCGAACTGCGAAGCCAATATCGGCTTGTGCTCATGTAATAGGCGCAATGTTTCGTCTCTGTTCATTTTGATCCTCTCCTTGCCACGGGCACACCATATATGACGCAGCCATATGTGCGCCTGCTTCCGTCTTACTTCAGCAAATTTTATATCATCAAATCCAGTATGGCATGCTTACAAAGGTTCTGGTTCAACTACTCATCCATATATCCAATGTTGCACTCCTAACAGGCAACAGGAGCAGGTTAATGCCGCGTTTTGCGACTATTTTAATGGACTAGGTATAAAGCTCTGGATCGTGAAAATTAGTAGTTTTGAGTTGATAAAATGCAATGACATAACATCTTGGGGGGGGGGTAGGCCTACACTTTCAGCTCTAGCACAGGAGATTCATCATGGCTCAGCAAGAGTGTGCATGTCCCAAGTGTAAGTGCGCGGTCGATAGCAAAGCCGTAAAAGAAAGACGGCAAGCTTTATCGCTGCGAGTCCTGCGCTACCGGCCATGCCAATGGCTCCAGCGACTGCGGCCATGACTGTCAATGTGGAAAATAAGTCCGTTACTGGGGGTTTTCTGCTCTTTTTGTTAACGCTCGACAGCTTTTGATTTCAAACCTCGTTGTCGGGCTTTCTGGCAGGAATTTTTCTGCCACCATGGAAAGGTTACTCAGTTGTCGCCTACGTGCGAAATAGCGCTTTCGCGACTACGCTATAGCAACGCTCACTACTCAAAGGAAGAGAATATGTCTACTACCACTATCGTCGTTATCGTTGTGGTTATCGTTGCCGTGCTGGGTATTGGCTTCGGCGGAGTGCTGCCTTTTTAAACAGCTTTCTTTATTTTTCCCAAAACAACCCCTGAGAGCCAAAAACAAAAAAGGCCGTCGAGCTAAGTGCTTGACGGCCTTTTAAATTCTGTGGCGGAGGGGGAGGGATTCGAACCCTCGAAGCCTTGCGGCTTACACACTTTCCAGGCGTGCTCCTTCGACCACTCGGACACCCCTCCGCGTTTTGGCGCTGTTGAAAGGCTGAACCTTTCGCGACAGAACGGCGCATATACTATTGGCTAAGCCTCGAAATAGCAAGCCTTTTCCGGCTGACGAACCTTTAGGTTAGTGGCATACCCCGGTTATCGTTCAGACAATACAGCGTAGCTGCCGCTGGCTTCCAGGCAGAGCGTCTCGCCACAATAGAGCCGCTGGGTTAGCGCTATGCGGCCTTTTCCTCGCTCAGCGAGCTTGTTGGCAAGCTGAGTAGGACCTTCTGGCACTGCTGGCGTACATACCAGGCGGTAATCACTGGTTACCGGCGCCAGAAAACGCTGACTGGCCTCAGCCACGACGACATCGCGAGCAATACCCCGCTCACGCAGCCAGAGCGTTACCCAGCACCAGCCTTGCAGCGTCGTCTGCGCCGTCAGTGCACCACCAAAGCCCGTGCCTTTATCGTTAAGGTTGGGCTCCAGCGCTAACTGCCAGGCTAGTGAATCACCCTGACGCGTCATTTCGCTAATACCTAACGCGCCCACCATGGGTATGGCGTCGCTCAGCCACTGCTGAAAAACGGCCAGATTTTCCGGCTGGCCTTTTGGCAATGGCAATCGTGGATGAGGGATGCCTCGCTGACGGGGGAGACTCATCGCTAGTCCCAACGCTCTACAAAGTCAGCAACATTATGCTGCGGTACCGGTTTATGACGACCACCCAAAGTGCCCAGATAGATAAACGCGACGACTTCGTCATCTTCATCCAGATTCAGCCCTTTGCGAACTACGGGGTCGAAAGCGTACTTGCCGCTGCGCCACATTGCCCCCAACCCCAAGGCGTGGGCGGCTAGCAGTATGCCGTGGGCGGCGCACCCGGCGGAGATCACTTGCTCCATTTTGGGTACTTTTTCGAGTTTGGGCGTGACCTTGGCGATCACAGCGATAATCATCGGCGCCCGCAGCGGCTTTTTGCGCGCCGAGTTGAGCGTTTCGTCATCGGCACTAGGATCCTCCTGAAACTCCGCCTCGGCGAATAGCTCGCCCAAGCGTTCTCGCCCTTCCCCGCTAAACTCGATAAAGCGCCAGGGGCGCAGCTCTTTATGATCCGGGGCACGTAGCGCGGCCTGATAAATGGCGCTGAGCTGTTCGCCGCTGGGCGCTGGCTCCATCAGCTTGCCCATTGAGCTACGCTCGTGAAGCAGCGTGAGTGCGTCCATTGATGACTCCAAGTCCAATTGTGTGAGGCTACTTTAGCACCGTCATTTATAGCATTGTCATTTATAACATTGCCGCTTACTGCCTTGCTAGGCGCAGTGGCGTGGGGGGCGTTAACCCTGGGGTTGCGCGCCAGGGGCTGATATCTAACCCGCCGCGCCGCACATAACGCGCCAGTACCAGCAGCTGCGTAGGCTTTGCCTGGGCCATTAAATCGCAGAAAATATGCTCAACGCAGTGCTCGTGAAAATCCTGGTGCTGGCGAAACCCAATCAGGTAACGCAGCAGCCCTTCGCGGTCGATTTTCGGGCCTTTATAACGAATCAGCACGCTGCCCCAGTCTGGCTGGCCGGTAACCGGGCAGTTGGATTTGAGCAGGTGGGAGTAGAGCGTCTCCTCGACGACCTCTTCCCCTACCGTTAGGTGGTCACTGCTAGGCGTATAGTCGCTTACTGCGATATCTAAACCGTCCAGGCATTCGCCCGGTAAGTGCTGTGGCGAAAGCTCTGGCGCATCCACATCAAACAGCTCGACACTCACTTCAGCCGCCGCCGCTAAGGAGAGGTCATTGGCCAGCGTTTCCATCACTTCCTGACGACTATAGAAACGGGTTTGGTTGAAGCTATTGAGGTAGAGCTTCCAGGATTTGGACTCAATCAGATTAGGTGAGGCTGCTGGCAAGCGAAAGCGCGCCACGGCCACAATAGGCTTACCGCGGCTGTTCAGCCAGGAGACTTCAAAGGCGTGCCACTCATCTTCCCCCACAAACGGCAGAGCCCCCTCTTCGATCCCCAGCGGCACTCGATTAGCCGCGCGGGGAATAGGATATAACAGCCCCGCGTCATACTGCTCAGGGTAAGCGGAATCGCGCCCTAACGGCGCGTGCGCTAAAGTGTCTGGGCGATGTGCCATTGTATAAAGCTCTCTCTTCTCAATCAGATTGATGCGTCTAGCAGCCTGCTAGCTGCGGATACCTTTGCCGCGCTCTAGCATCGCCAATGCAATACTAAACAACACAATGATGAAGGCAAAAATGGCAGCGAGCGCCCAGCCAACGGGAATATCCGAAACACCTAAGAAGCCATAACGGAAAACGTTGACCATGTACAAAATTGGATTGAGCATGGAAACACCCTGCCAGAAGTCAGGCAACATTGAGATCGAGTAGAACACCCCACCCAAATAGGTCAGCGGCGTAAGGATAAACGTCGGCACGATAGAAATATCGTCGAACTTATTGGCCAGTAACGCATTAATAAAGCCGCCAATAGAGAACAGCGCAGACGTGAGCACTACGACTAATACCGTGAGCAGCGGGTGTTCCATGGTTAGGCGGGTAAAGAACAGTGAAACGACCGTCACAATCAGCCCGACGCCCAACCCACGTGCCATACCGCCTAAAATAAAGCCGGCCAGTATCACCCAATTGGGCATGGGCGAAACCATCATCTCTTCGATCGAACGCTGAAACTTATTGGAGAAGAAACTCGACGCCACGTTGGAGTAGCTGTTGGTAATCACCGACATCATGATCAGCCCTGGAACAATAAAGTCCATGTAGCTGAAGCCGTCCATGTCACCAATCCGCGAACCGATTAGGTTGCCGAAGATAATAAAGTACATCGCCATGGTGATCGAGGGCGGCAGCAACGTTTGCGGCCAAATGCGGGTGAAGCGTTTGATCTCTTTTAGCACCAGCGTCCACAGGGCGATCAATGTTTGCGTAGCATTCATACGCGCTCCTCCGTCTTCTCAACGCGCTGGTCTATCGCCCCTAGCCCACTACCTTCCACCATCGACACAAACATCTCCTCTAAGCGGTTAGCACGATTACGCATGGAAACCACCTGGATGCCCTGCTCACTCAACGCCTTGAAGACATCGTTTAAACGTTGCCCGCGATGCACCACGAGTGATAGCTGAGTAGACTCCAGCTGTTTTATCTCAAACCCGTCTATCTTGGGTATGTCTGTAATGGCTTCGGAGGTATCAATTAGGAAGGTCTCGGTATTCAGCTCAGCCAGCAGGCCTCGCACGCTAGTGTTCCGCACAATGTCGCCATTATTGATAATCGCCACATTACGGCACAGGCTCTCAGCCTCTTCCAGGTAGTGCGTCGTCAGGATGATGGTGGTGCCTTCGTCTTGGTTAATCCGCCGCATGTACTCCCACATGCTGCGTCGCAGTTCGATATCCACCCCGGCGGTTGGCTCATCCAGAATCAGCAGCTTAGGACGATGCATCAGCGCTCGAGCGATCATCAGGCGGCGCTTCATGCCACCTGACAGCATGCGCGCGCTGCCGTTGCGCTTTTCCCATAGGCCCAGATCGGTCAGCAGCTGTTTAGCTCGGGGCAAAGCCTCGCGACTGGTCATGCCGTAGTAACCTGCCTGGGCCAGTACGATATCGAGCACTTTCTCAAATTGATTGAAGTTGAACTCTTGAGGCACTACGCCTAGCTGGTACTTGGCTTTAGCGAAGTCTTTATCCACATCAATGCCGAATATGGAGACCTTGCCCGCCGTCTTTTGCACCAGCGAGCAGACCACCCCCAAGGTGGTGGACTTGCCGGCGCCATTGGGGCCCAACAAAGCAAAAAAATCGCCCTGCTGGACGTCGAGATCAATACCTTTGAGCGCCTGAAAGCCGTTGCCATACACTTTGGTAAGGCCACGGATCGACAATGCCGGTTCGGCCATGAACATGTCCTGTCAGCAAAATAAGAAGAGAAGGAGAAACATTAGGGCGCAAACGACTTTTTTCAAGGTGATTAAGAACACCAACCGTCAGGCACGCAAAGAATGACGCCCAGCAAGTAGCTAGCGCATCAGGAATAAAGAGAGATAACCAAATGAAAACTAGGAAGCGCTTGGAGCGGGAAGGAGATTCGACCGGGCTGGCGTTCCAGCTCCCGACCCTTACCTACCGTCTTGTGACTGTCTACATGGAGCGGGAAAGGAGATTCGAACTCCCGACCCTCGCCTTGGCAAGGCGATGCTCTACCACTGAGCTATTCCCGCAACGCAAACAACATACTAGATGGCGTCCCATAGGGGGTTCGAACCCCTGTTACCGCCGTGAAAGGGCGGTGTCCTAGGCCACTAGACGAATGGGACTAAATCAAACCTGGAGCGGGAAAGGAGATTCGAACTCCCGACCCTCGCCTTGGCAAGGCGATGCTCTACCACTGAGCTATTCCCGCTTATAGAACACTTACTTAGCTTTTACCTAACTTACCGGAAGTGGCGTCCCATAGGGGGTTCGAACCCCTGTTACCGCCGTGAAAGGGCGGTGTCCTAGACCACTAGACGAATGGGACACTGTAAGCACTTTAATGCTTGGAGCGGGAAAGGAGATTCGAACTCCCGACCCTCGCCTTGGCAAGGCGATGCTCTACCACTGAGCTATTCCCGCATTCCGATAACCCTGACGACCGCTTACTCTAGCTCTAGAAAGAAAAAGAATAAGTGGCGTCCCATAGGGGGTTCGAACCCCTGTTACCGCCGTGAAAGGGCGGTGTCCTAGACCACTAGACGAATGGGACGTTGCATTGCCTCGTCGAGGTGGCGCGTATGTTACTCAGACCTTATTGAGCTGTCAAGCTCCCTGCCATCACCAAACTAACTGGCCCGCTTTCAATCACCTACCTCTACGTCCAACTTTTGCAAAGTCCGTATGCACACCGAGGGTGCCCTGGGCACTCATTCAGCGCCATAACGGTGCAAACGGTTATTTTTCTTACACTTAACCTTTTCATTAGAGACCGACAAAACCCTTAAAAATCTTTTATTTAAAATAAAATCGATTTTTATGGCACACCCCTTGCTACTTCTTTGTGTTCCCTGGCTGACCAATTCCACCATTAATGAGGTGTGCTATGTCCTTATCCCGTCGCAAGTTTCTCACCACAGCTGCCGTCTCCTCCACGGCAGGCCTTGTCCTGGGCGCCCCGTCTATCGCCCGCGCGCAGTCCGCCGAGAGCTTCAACTGGCGGATGACCAATGCCTACCCGCCCAGCTCGCCCTTTTACGTGGAAGGCCCTGGCAGCCCCACTGACGTGATCGCCAAAATCAATGCCATGTCTGGCGGGCGACTCAATATTCAACATTTTTCGTCCGGCGAGCTGATTCCAGCCTTTGAAGGTTTTGAAGCCGTTCAAAGCGGCACCATCGAAATGAATGCCGCCAATAGCTACTTCTGGTCAGGCACCACCTTTGCCGCTCAGTACTTTACTACCGTTCCGTTTGGTATGAGCTTTATGGGCCATATGGCGTGGCTTTACCACGGCGGCGGTTTGGAGCTGTGGCACGAAGTGTATGAGCCCTACGGCATGGTCGCCTTCCCGCTGAACAATACCGGCGTGCAAATGACCGGCTGGTTCCGCGAACCGATTGAGGATATTAGCCAGCTCAACGGGCTGCGCATGCGCGTTCCTGGCTTGGCGGGCCAGGTTTATTCTTCACTTGGCGTGGATGCACGGGTACTGCCCGGTGGTGAGATCTTCCCAGCCCTGGAGCGTGGCGTGATTGATGCAGCCGAGTTTGTAGGGCCTTTCCAAGACCGCCGTATGGGGCTCCACAACGCGGCCAAGTTCTACCACACCACCGGCTGGCACGAACCTTCAACTACGGGTGAACTGCTGATCTCGAAAACCCACTGGGATAGTCTGCCAGAAGACCTGCAGATGATTGTCAAAACCGCCTGTATGGCCGCCTGCTTGGAGAGCGTGACCTGGTCTGAAGCGGTCAATGGCGAGGCCATGACAGATCTAGTGGAGAACGAAGGCGTCACTGCCAGCATGCTTCCCGCACCCGTTATCGATGCGCTGCACGAAACCACTCAAGATACCCTGGCAACAGAGGCCAACGCCGACCCTCTGGTACGCAAAGTGCACGATAGCTACATGGCGTTTAAAGCCAATCATGACCGCTGGGCGGGCGCCAGTGAGCGTGCCTGGTTAAACGACATTATCGGAGTCTGATATGCGCGCCGTGGCATTTTTTGTCCACGGAGTTGAGGCGGTGGTTCGGCTATTTGGCTGGATCGCCGCCTGGACCTGCGTGGTTTTAGTCGGGCTCGTCGCTGGCGACGTATTGATGCGCTATGTGTTCAGCATTGGCGCGATATGGCTGCAGGAGCTGCAGTGGCACTTGATCTCACCTATTGCACTGTTTGGCATGTCGTATTTGCTATTGATGGGCGAGCAGGTGCGCGTCGATGTTTTCTACGAGCGCTTCCCTGTAGGCCTGCAACGGGTGATTGAAGTGATCGGCGGACTCTTGCTGCTGGTGATGGGGCTGTATATCGCCTGGCTGACGCTGCCCTGGATCGCCCAGTCGTTCGCCCGCGGCGAGGCGTCGCCCAACCCCGGCGGCCTGCCTCTGCGCTGGCTTCTCAAATCTCTGATCCCATTCGGTTTTCTCCTTCTCGCGCTGCAAGGGCTGGCCCACGCGCTGCGTCAGGCTTTCGCCCTACCCACACGAGGTGAATAACGCATGTCTCCCAATGAATGGCTGGCGATCGGCATGATCGTGGCTTTTTTTGTGTTCCTGCTGATAGGTATTCCGGTAGGCATCAGTATCGCGGCGACGGCCTTTTTCTTTGGCTACGTTGGCTTTGGGCCGATGCTGTTTAATCTGCTGCCATCACGTATTTACGGCGTAGTGACCAATTACACCTTTATGGCCATACCGCTATTTGTGTTTATGGGGGTGATGCTGGAGAAGTCGAAGCTGGCCGAGGAGCTGATCGATGTCATCGGCCACCTGTTCGGCGGCCTTTCGGGGGGCATGGGTGTGGCGATCATCATCGTGGGCGTGCTGTTAGGTGCCGCCACGGGCATTGTGGGCGCCACTATCGTTACCCTTGGCCTGCTCACGCTACCGACGCTGCTACGCCGCGGCTACCCTAAAACCCTGGCCACCGGAATGATCTGCGCATCCGGCACCTTGGGGCAGATTATTCCGCCCAGCCTGGTGCTGATTCTGCTCGCGGAAATTCTGGGCGAATCGGTAGGGACGATGTTCGCTGCAGCCATGGTGCCGGGGCTGACCCTAGCGGCGGTGTATATTATTGCCATTCTGGTGATCGCCAAGCTCTACCCCGACCTAATGCCGCCAATTCCCGCCGAGGAGCGAGCAGAAATGGGTCGGGGTCAGTTGATACGCAAGGTGATTACCGTGGTGGGCCCGCCAGTGGGGTTGGTGTTTGCGGTATTAGGGTCGATTATTGGCGGCATTGCCGCGCCTACTGAAGCAGCCTCAATGGGTGCGCTAGGAGCATTGCTAATTGTGACCTGCTCGGGGCGGTTAACCTTTGCGCTACTCAAAGAAGTTGCCAAGGCCACGCTGGTGATCTCAGCTATGGTGTTCTTTATTTTGATCAGCGCCCAGGTATTTGGCCTGGCATTTCGCGGATTGGGCGGCGAGCACTTGGTGGCCCGTATGTTCGACTGGGTGCCCGGTGGCGAATTAGGCGCGATGCTGTTTATGCTGCTGCTGATGTTTGTACTGGGTTTCTTCCTGGAGTGGATTGAGATCAGCTATATTGCCCTACCGCTATTTTTACCTTTCTTTGTGCAGATGGGCGTCGATATGGTGTGGCTGGGCATTCTGGTGGGACTAGTGCTACAAACATCGTTTCTTACCCCACCCTTTGGCTGGTCGTTGTTTTTCCTCAAGGGCGTGGCGCCGAAAGAAGTCTCGACGCTGGATATTTATAAAGGCGCGCTACCGTTTATCGGCTTACAGTTCGTCGCCGTCGCGCTGGTATTTATCTTTCCCAGCATTGCTACCTGGTTGCCCGAAGCCATTGGCTGGTAACGATCTGCCTTAGCATTTACCTGATTCCGTGAAGCCAGCGCCGACACTTCCCCTATCACCGCCAGCGAGCATTTTCTGACCGCCGATTCCGTCTCAACCGCTGAACGCATACCGGGGAGGACCAACCATGGCGACGCTGACCG